>JAKAFS010000142.1 GCA_021817825.1 Deltaproteobacteria bacterium
GGCCGCCATCCTGGACTACTACCGCAGGGTCGCTCCCTTCCTGCTGCCCCACCTCAAGGGCCGGGCGCTGACATTGAAGCGCTATCCCAATGGGGTGGATGAAGCGTTCTTCTTCGAAAAGCGCTGTCCCGTCTACCGGCCTCCCTGGGTGGCGACCGCCGAGATCCCCCGGCACGGCGGAGAGCCGTTGACCGCCTGCCTGGTCAACGATCTACCCACCCTGATCTGGGTGGGAAACCTGGCCTCCCTCGAATTGCACGTACCCCTCGCCGGGGCCGCAGCGCCGGGAACGCCCGATGCGGTGGTCTTCGATCTCGATCCCGGGGAGCCGGCAACCATTCTCGATTGCGCCCGGGTGGCGCTGATCCTGCGGGATCTCTTCAGCAAGCTCTCCATCGAGGGTTATGTGAAGACCTCGGGTCAGAAGGGGCTCCATGTCCTGGTTCCCCTGAACCGCAAAGGGACCACATTTGAGGAGACCAAACGGTTCTCGAAGGCCGTGGCCGAGGTCCTCCAGCAGGGCTATCCGGATCTGGCGACGGCAAAGATGGCGAAGGCGGCCCGGATCGGGAAGGTCTTCATCAACTGGTCCCAGAACGACCCCTCGAAGACGATGGTCGCCGTCTATTCCCTGCGGGCCCGGGCGAAGCCCTTTGTCTCCTTTCCCCTTTCCTGGGAAGAGCTGGAAGCGCTGTCCGGGCGGGACAATCCGGAAAAGTTCCAGGTCCTGGCCGGAGAGGCCCTGGCCAGAATCGAAAAAGAGGGCGACCGTTTCCGGGAGGTCCTTATCAAGCGGCAGAAACTGCCTTATCTGTGACATGGGACTGAAAGATTACCGAGCCAAGCGCAAATTCCCGGCAACGCCGGAACCCGAACCGGGTCCCGGAAAGGCGGGGGAGCGTCTTACTTTCGTCGTCCAGAAGCATGCGGCCCGGGCCCTCCACTACGACCTGCGGCTCGAACTGGAAGGGGTGCTGAAGAGCTGGGCGGTCCCGAAGGGCCCTTCCCTCGATCCGGCCAACAAAAGGCTGGCGGTCCAGGTCGAGGACCATCCCCTCGACTACCGGGATTTCGAAGGGCTGATCCCGAAAGGCCACTACGGCGCCGGCAGCGTGATCGTCTGGGACCGGGGCTTCTACCGCCATCCGCTGGCAGCCGATCGCCGGAAGAGCGAGCGGCTCCTTAAGGAAGGGCTCGCCAAAGGAGATCTGAAGTTCATCCTGGAAGGGGAAAAGCTCCGGGGAGAATTCGCCCTCGTCAAGACGCGGCAGGATGAAAAATCCTGGCTCCTCCTGAAAAAGAAGGATTCCTTTGCCACCACGGCGGACGTCCTCGCCAAAGACCGCTCCGTCGTCTCGGACAGAAGGATCGAAGAAATCGCGCTCGGCGAGTCGCAGCCCGCTTCGGGACAAAAAAGGGCGGATCCCGTCGGCATTGCAGAAATCCTGACCGGGGAGGAACTGAAGGGCGCACCCAAAAGGCCGATGCCGCGCCACATCAGGCCGATGCTCGCCACGCTGGTCCGGGAGCCCTTCGATCATCCCGACTGGCTCTTCGAGGTGAAGTGGGACGGCTACCGCGCCGTCGCCGAAATTCGCAAGGGCAACGTGGCGCTCTACTCCCGAAACGGGATCTCCTTAGATCAAAAGTTTGCCCCGATCCGGGAATCGCTGGCGACCTTCGGCTTTGAGGCCCTCCTGGACGGCGAAATCGTGGTCACGGACGAAGCAGGGAACCCCGATTTCCAGCGGTTGCAGGACTATCCGAAAAACGGAAAGGGCCCTCTGCTCTACCAGGTTTTTGATCTTCTCCACTTCGCCGGCCATGATCTGACGGCACTGCCGCTGCTTCGCCGCAAGGAGATCCTGAAGAGCATCCTTCCTGACTTGCCAAACGTCAAGTTCAGCGACCACGTCGTCGGAGAGGGGATCCTCTTCTTCCAGGTGGCCCGGGAAAGGGGCCTGGAGGGGATCATGGCCAAGGAGGCCCAAAGCACCTATCGGCTGGGCGTCCGGAGCCGGCAGTGGCAAAAGGTGAAAAGGCAGCTCACCCAGGAGGGGGTGATCGGCGGGTTCACGAAACCCAAGGGGGGCCGCCGCCATTTCGGCGCCCTGGTGCTGGGGGTTTTCGCAGGGGAACGTCTGGTCCCGATCGGGCACGTGGGAGGGGGATTCACGGCCGGAATGCTCAGGGAGATCCACACCCGCCTTACGCCTTTGATCCGGGAAAAGGGCCCCTTTGCCGTCACGCCGGCGACCAACGGGCCCGTCACCTGGGTGGAACCGGAACTGGTCTGCGAGGTCCGCTTTCAGGGCTGGACCGCCGAAGGGCTGATGCGGCAGCCCGTTTTTCTGCGACTTAGGGAGGACAAAGCCGCCCGCGAGGTTCTGCGTGAAATCCCCGCTCCGGAAGGCCCTCCGTTGCCGAGCCCGCGTAGCGCAGCCGGCGAAGGGCAATTATTCCATTGACATACCGGGGCGTTCTCCGTATCCTGTCATCAAGCAGGTGCGAGATCTGATCCCTTGAAAAGGAGGTTCACGACGATGCTGCCATCGATGAAATTGGTTGATCTGGTTGAAGGTCACGCGGAAGAGATCGCCGAACAGTGGGCGAAGAACGTGGTCAAGCACCACTTCACCCCTTACTACCATCACTGCTCCCCCGATGAAATCGTGCCCCGGGCGATGAAATTCTATCGCAACTTCCGGGCGATCTTCATGGAGCCCAAACCGATCGAGGCGGCGGAGAGCTTCTTTACGAAATACGCCGAAGGACGATTCAAGGAAGGCGTGCCCCTCCATGAGGCCATTTACGCCCTGATCCTCATGCGCCGGCAGCTCTGGCTCTATGCCGAGTTCCAGGCGGTCTTCACCACGGCGATGGAGAAGCTCCAGGCGATGGAGAGCCTGAACCGCACCATCCTGGTCTTCGATTACGCCGTGTACTTTATCACCAAGACGTATGACGACCTGATGAAAAAAGCGGCCGCCAACACCCCGCCGGGAAAATGAGTTGCCCCGAGGCAGGCGGCGGGAAGCTCTCGGAAGCAACCCCCGCTCGGCCAAAGGTCCTTCCTACAAAAGAATGTTCAGCCCCAGGAGCAGTTGCACGACATACGCCCAAAGGAGGGTCAGCCCCAGGATGAAATGGGGCGTTCTCCAAACCGAGACCGGGGCTGTGATTCTCCTGGAAATCAGATAGGTTGCGGCCAACAAAACTGCAATGGCCGCGCCTGTCAGGTGGTGGACGGGATATTGCAGCAGATGTCCCTTGTCGACGATCACGAGGGCCGCGCCAGCCAGATAACCGGCGATCCCGAGCAGGGCCAGCAGCGGGCCGTACGCCCGGTGCCGCTTGACGGCGGAAAAATCCCTGGCGCCCGCCGCCCGTCTTTCTCTTCTGATCTTTATCCCCAGCCAGCCCTGGTAGAAAAGGGCAAGGGCCACCGCGGCGTTGAACCCGCCGTGAATGATCCGCAAAAGATCCGCCCACTCCTTCAGCAACGTCATTCCTGCACCTCCAGGGTCCCGGTCATCCCCTTTTCCTTGTGGCTTTCGAAAAAGAGGAGTTTCTTTTCACAGGTGAAGGGATACACGCCGGCCTTCGTCGGGGTGAACCGAACGGTCTGCAGCGTATCCTTCAATTCCAGTGCGAAGTCGATCCCCGCCTCGGGGGCCTTGAGAACGACATCGTGAGGCGTCATCCCCCGTTCCTTGCGGATCGAGAGCTCTGCCGGGACGTTCTTCTTTACGATGACGTAGTTGGGATCGAAGAAGTAGGATCCTCCCAGGATTTCCACCCTTTGAATGCCGTCCGCATCGACCTTGGCCGTGAAGGCCTTTTTCTCCGCCGCCGTCGCGCCCGGCTGGCCCAGCAGAAGCATCGCCACGCCGATCGCTGCCACCATCCATGATTTCATCGTCACCTCCCGGACAGATCTTTGGTTAGCCATTTTTCGGGCATCGGAATTTTGCCTAACGGGCGCCGTCGCTCGTTAGGCCTCTTTACGCGAATTGTAATCCGAACTCTGTCCCGATTTCTACAACTTATTTCTTTTTTTTGATTCAAGAGGCAAGGCTCCTGGTCCATTTTTCCGCTGCGGCGCGCCTGAGGCCGGGGGTCCGAGCCGGAGAGATCCGGAAAGGTTGGATTTCCCCTTGACTTTCCCCATGGCAGCCCCTAAAAAAATTGAGCCAGGATTTGGAAGGCAGGTAAGCCGGCACGAACCCGGCCGAAATGAAAAAAAAGGCAAATTGACGGGCAAAGGAGGGACAAGTGATGAAGAAAGCGACCCCGGAAACTTCCCTGCAAAGAAGGACATTTCTGAAAAAGGCCGGCTCAGGCCTCGCCGCCGGCGTGGGTCTTGCCACGGGAATGAGCAGCGTGGCGCCGGCCGTTCACGCCCAGCCGACCTTGCGCTGGCGCCTCGCCTCCAGCTTCCCCAAGTCGCTGGACGCCCTTCTGGGCCCCTCGGAAATCTTCGCCAAGCTGGTGGGGGCCATGTCGGGCGGCAAATTCACGATCACGGTGCACCCGGCCGGCGAACTGGTCCCGGCCTTCGGCGTCGTCGACGCGGTGCAAAACGGCACCGTCGAGTGCTCCCATACGGCCCCCTACTATTTCTTCGGCAAGGACGACACCTTCGCCCTGGGCACGGCCATCCCCTTCGGTCTCAACTCCCGCCAGATGTCGGCCTGGATGTTCGAGGGCAACGGGCTGAAACTGATGCGCGAGTTTTTGCGGAGCTACAACATCATCAATTTTCCCCTTGGCAATACCACCGCCCAGATGGGCGGCTGGTACCGCAAGGAGATCAAGTCGCTGGCCGATCTGAAGGGGCTCAAGATGCGCACCGCCGGCATCGCCGGCAAGGTCCAGGAGCGGCTCGGCGTCCTGACCC
>JAKAFS010000143.1 GCA_021817825.1 Deltaproteobacteria bacterium
TCTTGTCGTGGGTTTCAACCGCCGGGGACGCAGGATGGTAATTTTTTCCCCGCGGGCTTTTTTATCGATTAATTGCTGCAGCTTCTTCTGATGTTCGTTTTCGAATTTTTGCGGCTGAAATGAGGCCGTCAGCTGATTGATCAAATCACTGCCGATCTTGAGCTCCTTTTCGGCCAGGGGAATCTGCTGCAGTTCGAGGGACTTCACCGGAATCATCTCGTCGGCATACCGCAGGGTATTCAGGCGGAGGATCTCCCCGCTCATCTGCAATGCCCCGAGATAGGACCGTTTCCTCATGGTCCAGGTGCATATGCCTGCCACATCCATTTCCCTCAAGGCCCCAGCAAGGGAGTGATAGCCTTTTGCATGATTATCCGGCTGCAGATAATAGACCCGCTCAAGGAAGACGGGATCGATTTGCTCGGCTTTCACGAACTCGTGGACATCGATGATCCGGCTCTCTTCGGGTTCCACCTGCTCGAGATCCGCCGGATCGACGAGGAGATATTTCCCGTCCTCCAATTCAAAGCCTCTGACCTGTTCTTCCGCCGGCACGGGCACCTTTTCATGGGCACAGACCATCTGCTGCTTCAGTTTGATGTGATCGCGCCGGTGGAGAAGGTGAAACTGAATCCGCTCTTCCTTGACCGCGGTATGCAGCTTCACCGGAACATCGACCCCCTCGAAATGGATCGTTCCTTTCCAGATCACTCTTCCCGTCATGACAAATCCTCGGCAATTATTTATAATCGGACAATAAAAAGCTATGTATGAAATGTCCTGCTGTCAAGTATCAAAAACGTATGCAGGCGGCATCCTTCGGTTGCCGCAGTCCGTCAGCAGTCGTGGTTCCGTAAGATCGACCAAAGACGAAAAAATTTTCGCTCTGTCGTTCGTGCCGTTCAAGATGGCAAATCGGCCGCTGACATTACGGTTCCTGGAACTGACGGGTGTCCACCCATTCCTGCTTGAGGACCGTCCACCAGTCGATGGCCAGGTGGTGCAGGACATACTCGTAGGGAAGCCAGCCGTAGCCTCCCTCGCCCCACTCCCTCCCCCAGGAGTTCCGGATCAGGACCGCCCCCTTCGTTTCCAGATCCGAGAAGGGGTGGCGGATGATGAGGTCGTCATCGTAGCCCACGGCGGCGACTGCGTGTCCTCCCTCGCGCCGGTCGGTTTTGACGGGGAAAGGGATCTGTCCCGTCTTGGCCGCGCTGCCGATGGAGCCGAAGACCGTGAAGCCGAACATCGCGGGGATGCCCCGCGACAGATTCATCTTGATCTGCCGGAGCAGCTCCGGACGGGTCGTCCGGGCGGCGTCCAGGCGGAAATAGGTCAGCGTCTGGTAGTTCTGGGCGAAGGAGTAGCAGAAGGCCGAAGGCTCCACATCCACGTTGGCCGGATCGTAGGGGAAATACTCCTCCGGGGGGATGCCGAACAGGACCATCGCCTCCATCGTCGTGCGCAGATAGGCCCCCGTGTCGCCCGTCCAGTTAAGCAGATTGCGGGTCGCCTTGTAGAGAAACAGCCGCGAGATGTCGATGTAGGTTCCGAAAGCCCGCCGTTCATAGTATTCGATCAGGGCCGCGGCCGCGTGGGCCGTGCAGGCCCCGAGATCCCCCTGGTCTTCGATCGGCGAGCACCACCGCCGCAGATCCACGGACGCGGGCAGGGCCGAAGCCGCCGCAGCCCTTCCGGGTTCCTTCGCACGCCCCTTGGCAGGGCCGCCTCCGTTGATCTGGCCCATCATGGCCTTCACGGTCTGAGTGCGGTTCAGGCGCCGGATATGCCGGGGGACGATATCCGTCTCCATGTCGTGGTCCCGGTGGTCGGGCAGGTCCGGAAGCCAGCCGAGCTTGCGGCGGAGCTTTTCCTCAGCCGGGAGGATCGTGACGGCGGGGCGCTCCGGCCGGACGCGAAGCGACTCCGGCAGGATCGGCCGGAGGAATTTCCGCGTATTGACCGTCATCAGTGTCTCCAGATCGGCGGGGCCGAAGAGGTCCCGAAAGGCGGCGAAGTACCCCTCCAGGCTGAGCACCTTCGTCAGCGACGAGACGACGAAATCGGTGCCGAACAGGAGCCGGTCCCGGACGATTCCGCCTTCGGTCCAGATCTCCCGCGCCTCCTCCCGCTCCCCTGCGTCCGTGTAGCAGGCGAGGTCCGCATAGACGTTCGGATGGCCGCTCATCAGCTCCAGGATCTGCTGCCTCCACTGCGGATCGCCGCTCCCGAAATGGGCGAAATCGAGGCGGAGGCTGGGATGTTTCTCCAGGACCGCCTGCCAGTGGCCGGGGTCGGCGTAGCCGCCATACTCCCAGTCCGACCCGGGCGGGAAGCCCCCGCTGCTCGTGTGGACGATGAGGGGGATCTGGTGTGTTGCGCAGTAGCGGTACAGTTCATCCGGGACGTCCGCGGGCAGGTATCCGAGCCGCGTGTAGAGCTTGACGCCGAAGAACGGCCCGCGGGACGTGACCAGGGGCCTGCCGTCGTTCAGTTCGGGGATCCCCCGGATCGCCATATCGACAACGCCGCGCCGGCGGGGATCGACGGCGAAGAAGGGGAACACCGCCCCTGCATGCCTTTCCTGAAGCCCGATCAGGGACTCGATCTGGTTCTTGAAGCCCCGCGATATCTCCCGCCCGGCGCTGAGGCCCCTCATGACGCCCCTTTCCCTCTTCTTGCTTTTTGCCTCCCGGAAGATCCGGTCGACCTCCGCCGCTGAGATCGCTGCCGGCCGTTCGGCCTTCAGGGCGGCATAGACCCCCGCAGGCCGTCCCTTTGCCTTGGGCGCCGCCATCTTCGCGGCCAGGGCGGTGACCCGCCCCTGGAACCGCTCGAAGGCCGCCTCGCTCGCTTCCTGGTCTTTCGCATCGCGCCGGCGCTTCCTTCCCCGCACGGGCCGCCCCGCCCTGACCTCCTGCGCGGGCCCGCCGGCGGGGGGTCCGAACATGTAGAAGATATCCATCATCAGCGGCGCGACGACCAATTCCTCTCCGGCAGGAAGGTTCAGCCCCCTGCGGCAGGCCTCCAGGAGGCTCTGGTAGTTCGTCTCGTAGCTGCTCAGGGCGGCTCCCAGGTCGAAAAACCACTTGACGATATCCTCCAGGCGGCTCCAGGAGAACAGGGATTCGGCGGCCGCGGCCTTGGCGACGGCCTCGGCATGGGGGTAATTGCCGGTGACATAGGCCCACCCCATGGCGGCCGCCTCTTCGACCACATACCTCGCGCTGAACAGGTGGCAGTGGCTGTCGATCGGTTTTTGGTTCATGACGTCCTCCTTATCTGTGAATGGCCATCGCCCATGCGGAAGTCCCGAAGGATGTCAATGCGATTGTGAAGGGGTTCAGTTGCCGGGCAGTGGAGTTGAAATGGAGGAGGAGAGGAACTCCCTGCCGGATAAGATAGAGAAAAAGGGGAGGTAAATCAAGTCGTTTTTCTGCTGTAAGTCCGCCGGTTTTTGATTGACGCCGCTGCAAATATATGATCAAAATACACCCCATCTGGGCCGTCAGATCCAGCTCCATGCCGACCTCAAAAACACCACTGCGCTGCGCTTTACTTCAACTCGCCCTCCTGGAGATGTTACCCCTCAGTGACCGCCCCTGCCGTTGACGGGCAGCGAATACAAGAGGGAAATGACCGTTGACGAACGGCGTTTCAGGTTGCCGGTTTTAGTATTATAGAAGGGAGGGTACCATGACCGCAACTCAGCATCTTGTCCTGTTCTGGGTCTTTGTCGCATTCTTCATGATCATCGGCATCATCGCCATTTTGGCCATTGTCGGCGTCATCAAGACGGACAAGCGGTTTCGCAATTGGGCCGTCGGGGGATTCGCCGCCGCCATCGTCGGCGTCGTCATCATATGGGCCAAGACCCAGCCGCTGCAGGCGCCGGTCGACCTCTTTATCAATCTCGAACCGCCCGCGGGCGTGAAAGCGGAGGCCTTCGAGCTTGTAAGCGGCAATTACGAATACGATGAGCAATCGAGTTCCGGGGAACCCGTCAAGCGCTCTGGATCGGTTGAACTGACGGCAGGGCAGCACATCGGCTGGTGGACGGCGAAACTCCCGTGCAGCGGCATCACCAGACCCTTCCGGATGACGCTCAAAGACAAGGAGGGGAAGCTCTGGACGGTGCGACCTTTCTATCCCAATTACCACAACCAGCAATTGATCGCCACTGTGGCCTCCCAGAACCAGCCTGCAGGCTCTCTGCCTGCCTTGAGCCTGATAAAAGACGCATTCGCGATGGAGAAGAATGCCGGACTCAGATTTAACAATTATGCAAGGCCCGCATCAACGGTGCAAGGCAGGACCTATTATAGCTGGCGGGTTTTTGTGGATGAGCCGATCCACATCCTCGCCCGGATCTCGGAGGTTCAGTATTTGCTCCACCCTACCTTTCCCAATCCATTCCAGGTGCGGACAAATCCCAACGACCAATTCGCCCTGGACGGCTCGGGATGGGGACAATTCATGATTCAAATAACGATCAGGTTCAAGGACAACACGATGGAAAGGGCGAGCTATTACCTGGATTTAACGAAGAGCTGGCCGTGATGATATATCGGCCTTCGGACGGACCGCCAAGGTGATATAAAGAGAGGCTGTGTCCTGGTAATAGTTCAATTTCATGGTTTGTATCCCCTGTCAGGAAAGCATTATGAATGGTCTTTTAATCTTCCAAAGTGACGATTCTCAGCAGGGTGTAATCTTCCTTTTCTTGGAGAGCTGAGTCAACTCCTGCGGGGTTAGTCGATCTTGAGGGCTTGCTCTGGGACTAGAAAGGAAAGGGTTGTAAACGAAAATTCAAGATCCTAAGAGTGTAAAGAAATGACTTTAACTTCCCGGACGCAGCACATGGGGTTCGTTTCCCTTTCTAGTGTAA
>JAKAFS010000144.1 GCA_021817825.1 Deltaproteobacteria bacterium
ATGGGGTTCACCATCCGCTCACCCGGCAGGAAGAATGTATCGACGCGGGAGGGAACATAAATGCCCAGGCAGTTGGGACCGATGAAGGGAAACGCGGCCTCCTTCGCGATGGCAACGATCCTCTCCTGCAGGTCCCCCCTGCCCACCTCGGTAAATCCCCCCGAGATGACCACGGCGGAACGGACCTTGGCCCGAATGCATTCGGTCATGACCTCCGGAACAAGATCGGCTCTGACCGCAATGACAGCCAGGTCGATCCGTTCCGGCACCTCCGCGATGCTCCGATGAATCGACTGGCTGTTGATGGTTCCTCCGCGGGGATTGACCCCGTATACGCTGATCGGGTAGCGGAGCATGTTCTTGTTGAATATTTCGTTGGCCGGATGCCGGTAGTTGCTCGCCGACACCCCAAATACCGCCATGGTCCTGGGCTCGAAAAGCGATTTGAGATCCATCAGGCTCACCTCTATACCTGTTCTTAAAACACCTCTCCCTGAAGGCCTTCACGTCGAACCGGGAGAATCACGATGATCAGAAAGGTTGAGGCATTTTAGTTTTCTCATACTGTTTCATCGTACGAATGGCCCTGCGATTTGCCGGGAGAGGATCTGGGTATCCAGGTTCATTCACCGGATGTCCCGATGATAATCCTGGAGCGATTTCACACCCGCTCCGCCGGACCGGTGTTCAGCAATCCCCACAACGGAAGCGCGCGCGGCCGCGGTCGTCGTGAGGTAAGGGATTCTGTACTTGATTGCCGCTTTACGGATATAGGCGTCGTCGGTGGCACTCATTCTGCCGATCGGCGTGTTGATGATCAGCTGTATCTCCCGGCTTTTGATCTCGTCGACGATGTTCGGTCGCTGGGGTTCATGAACCTTGTAGCTCAATTCGGCCTTGATGCCGCTTTTCCGCAGAAACGTGCAGGTACCGCTGGTCGCCTTGATTCTGAAGCCCAGTTCCTGGAATTTGCGCGCCGCTTCAAGAATGTACGGTTTGTCGTTGTCGGTCAGGGAAATGAAAACCGTGCCTTCGAGGGGCAAGGGCGCTTGCGTCGCCTCCTGGGCCTTGAAGTAAGCGAGGCCGAATGTCGGCGCCATGCCCAGCACTTCGCCGGTCGAGCGCATCTCCGGTCCGAGGACAGGATCCACCTCGGGGAACATGTTGAAGGGGAGGACGACTTCTTTGACGCCGATGTGCGGAATGGTTTTGCGTTGCAGATTCAGCTCACGCAGTTTCTTCCCCAGCATGAGCTGCGTGGCAATGCGGGCCATCGCCACGTTACACACCTTCGATACCAGCGGGACGGTGCGCGAGGCGCGCGGGTTGGCTTCCAGAACGTATACGGTATCGTTGCTGATGGCATACTGGATGTTCATCACACCGCAGACCTGCAGTTCGCGGCCGATACGGAGGGTGTATTCCTCGATGATTTTGATGTGCCGCTCATTCAACGTGACCGGGGGAATGGCACAGGCCGAATCGCCGGAGTGGATGCCGGCCAGTTCGATGTGCTCCATGACGGCCGGCACAAAGGCATCAACGCCGTCGGCGAGCGCGTCGGCCTCGGCTTCGATGGCGTTGGCGAGGAAGCGGTCGATCAGGATGGGGCGTTCCGGCGTCAGGTCCACGGCGGCGTTCACGTACTGTTTCAGCATCTCATCGTCGTGGACGACTTCCATGCCGCGGCCCCCCAGGACAAACGACGGCCTTACCATCACCGGGTAGCCGATCCGCTCGGCAATTTGCTTGGCCTCCTCAAAACTGGCGGCCATGCCGGACTCGGGCATGGCGATGCCCATCTTGTCCATCATCTTGCGGAAACGGTCCCGGTCTTCGGCCAGATCGATCGTATCGGGCGAGGTGCCGAGTATCCGGACGCCGGCCGCGGCCAGTTCGCCTGCGATGTTGAGCGGCGTCTGGCCGCCGAACTGAACGACGACGCCTTCCGGCTTCTCCTTCTCGTAAATCGCCAGGACGTCTTCGACGGTCAGAGGCTCGAAGTAGAGTTTGTCGGAGGTGTCATAGTCGGTAGAGACGGTCTCCGGGTTGCAGTTGACCATGATCGTTTCGTAACCGGCATCGCGCAGGGCGAAGGCGGCATGGACGCAGCAATAGTCGAACTCGATCCCCTGGCCGATGCGGTTCGGACCTCCGCCGAGCACCATGACCTTCTTCCGGGGGCTGGAGGCCACCTTATCGGGCCGGTTGTATGTGGAATAGTAATAGGCCGCGTTCTCGACACCGCTGACGGGAAGGGCATCCCAGGCCTCGACGCAGCCGATCCTCTTTCTCTGCTCGCGGATCTTCACTTCGGCGATGCCGAGCAGACGGCTGAGATACTTGTCGGCGAAACCGTCCTTTTTCGCCTGGACCAGGAGCTCGTCCGGCAGGTCCCTTCCCTTGAACTTGAGAATTTTCTCCTCCAGTTCGACAAGCTCTTTCATCTGTCTTATGAACCAGGGCTTGATGTAGGTCTTGGCAAAAAGATCCTCCACCGTGGCGCCTTTCCGGAGCGCTTCATACATGATCCATTGCCGTTCGCTGGAAGGTTCGTTGAGCATCGTCATCAGTTCGGACAGGGAATGGGTGTTGAAATCCTTGGCAAAGCCCAGACCATGGCGGCCGTTTTCGAGCGAGCGGATCGCCTTCTGGAAGGCCTCCTTGTAAGTCTTGCCGATGCTCATCACCTCGCCCACGGCGCGCATCTGGGTCCCCAATCGGTCCTCGGCCCCCACGAACTTCTCGAAGGCCCAACGGGCGAATTTGACCACCACGTAATCGCCCCAGGGCTCGTACTTGTCCAGCGTCCCGGCCCGCCAGTAGGGGATTTCGTCCAGGGTCAGGCCGCCGGCCAGCAGCGACGAGATCAGGGCGATGGGGAATCCGGTGGCCTTCGAGGCCAGCGCCGACGAGCGGGAGGTCCGCGGGTTGATCTCGATGACCACCACCCGCCCGGTCTTGGGGTCGTGGGCGAACTGAATATTGGTCCCGCCGATGACCCGGATGGCCTCGACGATGCGGTAGGAATACTCCTGGAGACGGCGCTGCAGCCCCGGGTCGATGGTCAGCATGGGCGCGGTGCAGTACGAATCGCCGGTGTGCACGCCCATGGCGTCCACGTTCTCGATGAAGCAGACCGTGATCATCTGGTTCTTGGCGTCCCGGACCACCTCGAGCTCCAGCTCCTCCCAGCCCAGCACCGACTCCTCGACCAGAATCTGACCGACCATGCTGGCCGCGATGCCCCGACTGGCCACGACGCGCAAATCCACGACGTTGTAAACCAGGCCCCCGCCCGTGCCGCCCAGGGTGTACGCCGGGCGAATGACCACCGGATAACCCAGTTCGGCCGCGATCCGCTCGGCTTCCTCCACGCTGAAGGCCGGGGCGCTGCGGGGCATGTCGATCCCCAGACGGGCCATCGTCTCCTTGAAGGCGATCCGGTCCTCCCCGCGCTCGATGGCGTCCACCTCGACGCCGATCACCTTGACGCCGTATTCCTCGAGAACGCCGTTCTTGGCCAGCTCGGAAGACAGGTTGAGTCCCGACTGACCGCCCAGGTTGGGCAGCAGCGCGTCCGGCCTCTCGGCCCGGATGATCTCGGTCAGGCGCTCCAGGTTCAGCGGCTCGATATAGGTCCGTTCCGCCATGCCGGGGTCGGTCATGATGGTGGCCGGGTTGGAATTGACGAGCACGATCTCGTACCCGAGGCTGCGCAGGGCCTTGCAGGCCTGGGTGCCGGAATAGTCGAACTCGCAGGCTTGGCCGATGACGATGGGCCCGGATCCGATGATCATGACTTTCTTGATGTCGTCGCGGCGCGGCATGTCGTTCTCCATTAGAAGAATTAATTTAATCTCGATTTATTAATTTAAACTAAATTCAAATGCCGAATATGGGGGAATCGTCGGGGAGGTGTCAAGACGAAAACGAGGCGAGGGCGCCAGGGCCGCGCGCCCTCGCCGACCCAGGGATCAGGGATTCTCTTCGATATAGCCCAGGTAACCCCGCACCGAGTTGGCGATGAAGAAGCGTTCCCGTTCCCGGGCGGCTTCGCTCATCAGCCCGAAAGCCGCCATTTCGGGGTCGCCCGAGATCAAGGCCTCGACGCAGCGCGTCTCGAGTTCCGGCCGCTCGACGCCGTTCGCGTCCGCCGCCGTCCGGCGGACGATCTCGTGCCAGCGGTGGAGCTGGGCCCGGAAGCGGCCGAGGACGTCGTGGGAGCTCTCGGCCCGGCCGAAGTGGGCCACGTGGATGGGCTGGTCGGGGAGGCTCAGCAGCCGGTCCACGCTGGCCTCGGCCTCGGGCAGGAAGAAGCGGTGGGGCGTGGCCGGGCGGAGGTACTGGCGGCCCTGGATATGGAAGAGATTGCCCGAGGCCTCGCCCGAGAAGAGGCGGCCGTCCAGGCGGTATGAGAGGTGATGGGGGGCGTGGCCCGGGGTCTCGACGATCGCGGCGATCTCGGCCGGGAAGCAGTCGTGGGGGATGAGGCGATCGGCGGGAACGGGGGCCGGCGGGCCGTAGGCCTCGGCCAGCCGGCCCAGGACTTGCCGGCTGCCCTGCCAGAGCTTCTCGGGATCGACGAGGAAGCGCAGCCCCTTGGCGTGGCAGACGGCGCGGGCCATGGGGTAGGCCTCGAGGCAGGGGGCCAGGCCGCCGGAATGGTCGATATGGATGTGCGACAGAAAGACGTAGTCCACGCGGGCGACGCCGGCGGCGCGCAGGGCGGCGAGCAGGCGGTCGGCCGTCCGGGCCGGACCGACGTCCACGACCACGCACGGCGGGCCGGGGACGACCCAGGCGCCGAAAAAGCCTTCGAAGCCCGGGAGGTCCTGTTCGATCTCGATGG
>JAKAFS010000066.1 GCA_021817825.1 Deltaproteobacteria bacterium
CCGATCTCCGCTTCCCCAGGAAGCGATCGTCCGCGGCGACGGGCGGAGCATCTCCATCGCCGCGGCCTCCATTGTGGCCAAGGTGTCGCGGGACCGCATCATGGAGATGTACCATCGCCAATTTCCCCAGTACAATTTCCTCAACAACAAAGGATACGGAACCCAGGAACACCGGGAAGCGCTCGTGAAATACGGCCGCTGCAAGATTCACCGCTGTTCCTTCCGCGTCCCGGAAATCGATGACCTCCAGGTCAATGCATCCTTCGGCTTTTGAATGCAGCCCGGTCTTCATGTGAAGAACCATGTCGTTTGCAGGAAAGCACACGGGAGAAAAAGGAGAGGCGCTGGCGGTAGCCTATCTATCCCGGGCCGGCTACCGGATTGTGGCCAGGAACTATCGCTGTCTTTTCGGTGAGATCGATATCGTGGCCCGGGAGGGGGGAACCCTGGTCTTTATCGAGGTCAAAAGCCGGCGCTCCCGGGCCTATGGTCCCCCGCAGCTCGCCGTGGGCCTCGCGAAACAGAAAAAAATCTCCCGCATCGCCCTCCATTACCTTTCCGAAACAAAGCTTGCCCAGTCACCGGCGCGCTTCGATGTGGTCGCTGTCCTGTTCCAGCCCGGCGGACCCCAGGTCGAACTGATTCGCAATGCCTTTGAGCTATGCCTCTAACCGCGATCGAGGTCTGAGCGCGGCGGCTCTTTCTGGCATAGCTTCAGGCAAGGCCGGGTCGCGACCAGGATCTCCCTGCCGTCGTCCCTACGTACCGTCAGAGGAGCGGGGCGACCAGTTTCGCGCAATACCGGGCGATGGCCATCGCGCCGGTCAGTCCGGGCGATTCGATGCCGATCAGATTGATGAGCCCCGGGAATCCCGCCTTGCTTTCCTCCTGAACGACAAAGTCGCGCGGCGGCTCTCCGGGTCCCTGAAGTTTGGGGCGGATGCCGCTCATGTCCGGCTGGAGGGAGGACCGCCCAATCCCCGGCAGGTAGCTCTGCACCGAGCGAAAAAAGGCCTCGCTTTTCCTTGCATCGACGTCGTAATTCAGGTCCGCGACGTACTGGTCGTCGGGGCCGAAGCGGACCCGGCCGGTCAGATCCGGTGTGGCGTGGATCCCTAACCCCACGTTGTTCTTGACCGGGACGGGATAGACCAGGTGATTCAGGCGCGGGGAAGGAGAGGCGGCAAAATAGTCGCCCTTGCAGAATTTCAGCCGGTAGCCCAGCCGGTCGATATCCAGGCCCGCCAGGGCGGCGATCCGGTCGGCGTGGAGCCCGGCGCTGTTGATGAGCACCCGGGTGTGGAAGCGGTAGGGGCCGCCGTTGAGCTCCAGATCGTATCCCCCTGGGCTCCCGCGGTGGATCGCCGTCACCTCGGAGCGGAAGACGACGGCCGCGCCGTTTTCCTGGGCCTGGATCAGAAACGAACGCATCAGCCGGTGGCTGTCGATGATGCCGGTCGTGGGAGAGAAGAGGGCCGCCTTGGCGACGATTTCCGGTTCCAGGGTTCGGAGCTGCTTTCCGCCGAGAAGCGTCATCCCCGGGACGCCGTTTGCCTCTGCCTGGCCTTTGAGGGTTTCCAGGATGGCCAATTCCTCGTCCCTGGCGGCCAAGATGAGCTTGCCCCTGCGCAGATGCGGGATGTCCCGGGCGAGGCACCGCTCATAGAGGAGACGATTGCCTTCGACGCAAAAGCGGGTCCTCAGAAAATCGGCCGGAAAATAGATCCCTCCGTGGATCACTTCGCTGTTGCGCGAACTGGTCTCCTGGCCGAAGCCCGTATTTTTTTCCACCACCAGGACATCGGCATGGCGGGACGAGAGTTCTTCCGCCAAGGCGAGGCCGACGACCCCGGCCCCGATGATGGTGACGCCGAATTGGTCCATTAGAAGTGCGTCAGTGGCGGCTTGCCGACCGGATAAACGTTGAAGCCGATGTCGTAGCAGCGGCGGTGATCGAGGAGATTCCGGCCGTCGAAGAGGAAGGCCGGCTGGGCCATGGTTTCGTAAATCTTCTCGAAGTCGAGATGGCGGTAGAGGTCCCATTCGGTGAGCAGCGCGATGGCATGGCATCCCTTCGCTGCCTGTGACGGATCTTCGACATAACTGATCTTTCCCGTTTCTCCGGCCAGATCCAGGCGGGCGTTCTTCAGCGCCTGCGGATCGGAGACGACGATCTCGGCATGCTCTTCCAGGAGGCGATGGGCGATATAGATGGCCGGGCTCTCCCGGGTATCCCCCGTATTGGCCTTGAAGGCGAAGCCCCAGAGGCAGATCTTCTTTCCGGCCAGGGTGTTGAACATAGCGTCGAGCATGTTGCGCAGGAAGCGTTCCTGCTGGTAATGGTTGATTTTGACGACGCTCTCCCAGTAGTCGGCCACCTCGTCCAGGCCGTAATGGCGGCAGAGGTAGACGAGGTTCAGAATGTCCTTCTTGAAGCAGGAGCCGCCGAAGCCGATGCTGGCGTTGAGGAACTTGGCCCCGATCCGGCTGTCCATGCCTACGGCTTTGGCCACCTCGGCGACGTCGGCATCCGCTTTTTCGCAGAGGGCGGAAATGGCGTTGATCGACGAGATCCGTTGGGCCAAAAAGGCGTTGGCGACCAGCTTGGAAAGCTCGCTGCTCCAGATGTTGGAGGTGAGGATTCGTTCCTGGGGAACCCACTGGGCGTAGATATCGACCAGCGTCTGTCGGGCCTTCAATCCCCGGGCGTCCTCCCGGGAACCGATGAGGACCCGGTCGGGAGACTCCAGGTCGCGGGTGGCCGTCCCCTCGGCCAGGAATTCGGGGTTGGACAGGACGTCGAAATGGACGCCATTCTCCCGGCAGTTGAGAATCCGTTCCATGGCCAGCGCCGTTTTCACGGGCAGGGTGCTCTTTTCGATGACGATCTTGGAGGATTGCGAATGCTCCAGGATCTGCCGGGCGGTCTTCTCCCAGTATTGGAGATCGGCGGCCATCCCGGCCCCCAGGCCGAAGGACTTGGTCGGCGTGTTCACGCTGACGAAGATGATGTCGTTCTCCCTGATTCCCGCTTCGATTTCGGTGCTGAAAAAAAGATTCCTGCCGCGCGTGGCCTTGACGAGGGCATCGAGTCCCGGCTCGTAGATGGGAAGCTCGTCGGAGTTCCAGGCCGCGATCCGCTCGGGGTTGAGGTCCACCACGGTGACCCGGCAGTGGGGACACTTGTGGGCGATCATGGCCATGGTCGGGCCGCCGACATAGCCGGCGCCGATGCAGAGAATGTTCATTGCGAAAGTCATAGCGTCCTCGTGAAGGGGTGCGTTCAAATCACCTGTTGGAAATAGGCGATGGTTTTTTCCAGCCCCCTTTCCAGGGGCACCTGGGGCTCCCAGTCCAGGACCTTCCTGGCCAGGGCAATGTCCGGCTTTCGCTGGACGGGATCATCCTGGGGAAGCGGCCGGTAAACCAGTTGCGAGGCGGAGCCCGTCATCCTGATCAGCCTTTGGGCCAGCTCCAGGATCGTGAATTCCACCGGATTGCCGATATTGACGGGACCGGTAAAATCGGAGGGAGAGTTCATCAACCGGATCAGCCCCTCGAGCAGATCGTCCACATAACAGAAGGAACGGGTCTGGGAGCCGTCGCCGTAGATGGTGATTGCTTCCCCGCGCAGGGCCTGAATGACGAAATTGCTGACGACCCGTCCGTCCGATACGGCCATGCGGGGACCGTAGGTATTGAAGATTCTGGCTATTTTGATATCCACGCCGTTCTGGCGGTGGTAGTCCATCATCAGGCACTCGGCGGCCCGTTTCCCCTCGTCGTAGCAACTGCGAATCCCGATCGGGTTGACGCGGCCCCAGTACGCCTCCGTCTGGGGATGGATTTCCGGATCGCCGTAGACTTCCGAGGTGGAGGCTTGAAGGATGCGGGCCTTCACCCGCTTGGCCAGCCCCAGGGCATTGATGGCCCCCATGACATTGGTCTTGATCGTCTTGATCGGATTGGCCTGATAGTGGACGGGAGAGGCCGGACAGGCCAGATTGTAGATCTGATCCACCTCCAGGTAAATGGGATTGATGATGTCGTGGCGGATGCATTCGAAGTGCGGATTGCCCAGGAGGTGGCGGATATTGTCCTTGCTGCCGGTGAAAAAGTTGTCGAGGCACAGCACCTCGTGCCCTTCGGCAAGCAATCTCTCAGAAAGGTGCGACCCGAGAAAGCCGGCGCCGCCGGTGATGAGAATTCTCTTCATTGCCTGTCCTTACCCCCATTCGATGGTGAACTCCACGCCATCCTTTTTCAGAAGGTTGTTGCGCGGAAGCCCTTTCTCTGGCATTTTCCCAGCAAGGCTGCTATAGAACACATAAGGTTTTTGTCTGTCAATCACTTTATCATTTCCCCCTGCTCTTGACGGGGGCATCGGCCGGGGTCTATGGGGAAGACACTCTATCGGAAGCGGGAAGGGACTCACGGCAAGGCCGGCAGCGGTAACGGATCTTTTCCGGAAGGGCTTCCCGCACCGCGGGAGAAGGGCGACCGGGGAGCGCCGGGGACGCTTTATGTGGTCGCCACGCCGATCGGAAACTTGGAGGATGTCACGCTCCGGGCGATCCGGATCCTCAAGGAGGTTTCCCTCATCGCCGCCGAGGATACGCGACGGACGCGCATTCTGCTCAATGCCTACCAGATATCCACCCCCCTGACCAGCCTCTACGATCAGAACGAGTCGGAAAAAAGCGCGCAACTCCTGGCAAGACTGGAAAGCGGGGAGGATGTGGCCGCCGTCTCCGATGCCGGAACGCCGGGGATCTCGGATCCGGGGTATATTCTCGTCAGCCGGGCGGTTGCACTGGGCATCCCCGTGGTGCCGATTCCCGGCGCCGCAGCACTGATTGCGGCCATCAGCGTCTCCGGCCTGCCGATGGACAGTTTCGTTTTTCTGGGTTTTCTGCCTGCCAAGCCTGTCCGGCGCCGAGAGTTGCTCGGCTCGCTCCGCGAAGAGGAGCGGACGCTCATCTTTTACGAATCGCCGCACCGGCTCGGCGCCGCGCTAGAGGATATCGAAACGCAGCTGGGGGCGAGGCGGGTCGTCGTTTCCAGAGAAATGACCAAAATCCATGAAGAATTTCTGAGAGGGACTGCCGGTGGGGTGCTGGCGGGTCTCAAAGACGGGGCGGTCAAGGGAGAGGTGACCCTCCTTGTGGCGGGAAGGACCCGGGAGCGGCGCGAGGTTTCGGATGCGGAGCTTCTGGCCTACAGCGAGCGACTGCGACAGGGGGAGGGAGGGGCCACTTCCCTGCGGGACATGGCGGACCGGATCGCGACGGAAATGGGGGTGCCCCGTCGCCGGATTTATCGTCTCCTACTATTGTCTTGACGACCAGGTAAAAAATCCCTATGCTGCCTCAGCCTCGGCGGTTCAGGGTGGTTCCGATGGCCCATCATTTTCTTGAACTCTCGCGGGGGGTGTGATAACTGACCACCTCGTGGCGTAAGTGACCGCCGGGTATTAATCTTGCGGAAAATCCTCCTTGCGGGTCTTAAGAGGAGGAATGGCAGAGGGGCGATGACCGTGACAGGATCTCTGTCCGGGGAAGACGGGGAAAGAGCCATGATGATCGAAGGACGTATTCTGAAGCCGGATGACCAGATCCATGACTTGCTGGAACCTTTGGATGACGAGACCGGCTTTGCGGGGGAAGGTTCTGCCGGGACCATGCCGGGACCCGAGGAAATCTTTGACCTGGTGGATGTCGTCGAAAAAAGACCTAAAATGGCATTCGTCGATACGGGATTGCGCGACGAGATCATGAAACGGGCCGCGGAGATCGCCGAAAAGGTCGCCCGGGAGATGGTTCCCGATGTGGCCGAGCGGATCATCCGCGAAGAGATCGAAAAATTGAAAAAGGACGCATGAAAAGCCTTCCGGCGATCGCGAGTCTCCTGTTTTTAATTTTTGTCCTCCTGCTCTGCTTTCCCCCTGCTTCCCCCTGTGAAGAGGCGGCATTCAAGGTGCTGGAGACAGAGGGGAACGCTGCCGGCGCGGGTTCCGATCAGGCGCGGGCAAGAACCGAGGCCGTTCGGGATGCCCTGAAAAAAGCGGTGGGGCAGGTGGCCGGTCAATGGCTTTCCCCCCAGGATGCAGCCAAAAACAACCAGCTCCTCAAGGAACATCTTTACAATCGGGCCGAGGAATTCATTCAGGATTACCGGATCGTTTCCGAACGGAACGCCGATGTCTACACCTTATCGGTCCGATCGACCGTTTTCGAAGCGGGCATCCGCAACAAACTGTTGGGGCTCGGCTTGCTCAAGCCTTTGCCGCCCAGCCTTCCCGTCGCCCGTTTTTCCCTGACGATCCGGGAGATACGCGATTACAACGGGTATGTGCGTTGCCGGGAGATCCTGAAGGAAGGGGGCTTGGGCATCAGGGGAGCCGTTCTTCGGGAGGCCTCCTGGGGTTTGGCCCGCTTCGATATCGCGGCGACGGAGAAAATGGCGGTCGTAGTGGAGCGGCTTCGGGAGAAGCTGTCCCTGGAAATTCACCATCAGGATGACCGTGTTCTGGAAGTCAGCCTGAAATGACGAGATGTCCGGAGGTCCGTTGAAAATAGTCCGCTCGTTATGGTTTTTGTCGGCATTGATCTTCCTGATCGGCTGTGCAGCCAAAATACCCCATGTGATCGTTCCCGATTATGACAAACGCCTCACGAAACTTATCGTGGTGATGCCAGTCAAGAATGCATCGGAGGATCCGAAAGCCGCCGACATGCTCAGGACCAACGTGATCGAAGAACTTTATTTCAAGGGTTATCCCCGAATCCCCGGAAAAGTTGTCGATGAACGATTGGCGTTGGGCGCTTCCGGCAGTGAAAGCCTCACTCCCCAGCGGATCGGTGAACTGCTGAACGTGGATGCGGTGTTGTTCGGAACGCTGCACGAAAGCAAGCAGGGGCGTGGGTTCCTGTTTGCATCGACGGTGGTGGAGGCGGAATTCGAATTGCGCAGCGCGAAAACCGGGGAGCGGCTCTGGCGTGTGCAACACCGGGTTTCCTCCCGCAACTTCGGCTTCACTTCCGGCCGGGTGGCCTTGAAATCTGCCCAGGTTTACGAGTCGGTGATGCAAGAAGTGGTGAGCCGGGCTCTCGAAACGCTTCCCGATGCAACCGGTTACTGACCTGCAAAGTCCGGCATCCGTTCCCCCTTGGGCGGACGGGGTATCCAGAACGAAAGGAATAAAGATATGAACAGGCCCCTCCTGCTTTTATCCCTGGTTTCTTTTTTCTTCTTTTCCGGCTTTCCTCCGGTCGAGGCGAGGCGCGTCGCAACCCTCGCCATCGGCAAGGGCGAGGCGACGGTCAGCCTTCTGAACGGTTCGGCCGAGGTGCTCGAAAAAGGCAAGTGGTCCCCTCTACAGGTGAAGGATGCGCTTGGCGAGGGCGATCAGGTGCGCACGGGGGCAGGCGCCCGCCTGGAGCTTCTTTTGCCCGATAACAGCCGCATGCGCTTTGCCGGAGATTCCGAATTTCGTCTGATCCGGATGGAGGGGAGCGGCGCAGCGACTCCCCGCGATGTGAAGGTTCATGTCGCCCTGGGCAGGACCTGGTCGAACGTCACCCAGACCCTGGGGGTGAAAGGGAACTTTGAGCAATCCAGCGATCGGGCCGTCACGGGGGTGCGGGGAACCGTTTATCGGATGGATGTGGAAAAGGATCTCTCCACCCTGGTGCGGGTCTATGACGGGACCGTCGAGGTCAACGGAGGAGGCAGCAAAACTCCGGAAGCGCCGAAGCCGATCGGTCCGCCGACGCGGGTGTCGGGCCCCAAGCCGATTCCGGGGCCTCATAAGGTGACGATGGAGGAGTGGACGGTCATCATCAAGGCGATGCAGCAGGTACGGATCAATGCGGATGGGGTGCCCGAGAAGCCGCGGGATTTTACCGAGGCCGAAGATCGGGACGCCTGGGTAGACTGGAACAAGGCGAGGGATCGCGAAATCTGACTTACCATTGAGCGCTGACGCATGAATATTCCCAATCTCCTGACGCTGCTGCGGATCCTGCTGGTGCCGGTCGTGGTCATCCTGCTCATCCAGGGCTTTTTTTTCAAGGCCCTGATCGTGTTCGTTGCGGCGGGCCTTTCCGATGCTCTCGACGGATTTCTGGCCAGGGTCCTGCATCAGCAGACCACTTTGGGGGCCTATCTGGATCCGATCGCCGACAAGGCGCTCTTGGCCAGTTCTTTCGTGACGCTCTCGGTTTTGCACGTCATTCCGGGATGGCTCACCGTGCTCGTCATCAGCCGGGATTTCATCATCCTGCTGGGCATTTCGGTCCTTTCCACCATGTCGGTTTCGGTTCAAATCAAGCCGGCTTTCGTCAGCAAGATCACGACGACCCTGCAACTGCTCACGGTGCTGATGGCCCTGACCGCCCGTTGCCTGCCCGGCGTATTCAATCCCCTCTGGCTGATGCCGATCTACTGGCTAACTGCCCTTTTTACCGTTATTTCAGGCCTGAATTACATCCGGAGAGGCTTGCGGCTCATCAATCAGGACGCAAAAAAATGATATTTGCCTTGACATCACTGTATTTTCTTGTTAGATAGAGCACCCTTTTCGAGAGGGGATCTTTCATAGGCACGTAGCTCAGGGGGAGAGCGCCATCCTGACGCGGTGGATGTCCAGGGTTCAAATCCCTGCGTGCCTACCATTTTTTACGCACTGCCCTTTCTCAAAGGGGCGGGAGCCGTTGGTTTCGTGGCAGCGTCTGTGGCGGGCGGTTTTGATGAGGGCATCATCGCATAGTGCTGATGCCCTTTCTTCGTAGGGATCGGGAAATGGAACAGCAGGTGAAAATCACTTTTCCGGACGGACAAACGATGGGGTGCCCTGTCGGAACGACGGTCGGGGAAGCCCTGGCGATGCGCGGCGGAAAACCGCTTGCCGCGGTTGTGGCGGCAAAGGTGAACGGCGCCTCCGTTGACCTCGCGCGGCCGCTGACTGTAGACGCCGCCGTCGAGCCGATCGATGCCGCCTCTCCGGAAGGGCTCGCGATCCTGCGGCACAGCATGTCCCATGTCATGGCCCAGGCGGTTCAGGATACCTTCGCCGGCGTTCAGGTCAGCATCGGTCCTGCCATCGAAGACGGATTCTATTACGATTTCGAGTACGCCGAAACTTTCACCCCCCAGGACCTCGAAAAGATCGAGGCGCGGATGCGCCAGATCGCCAAGGCCGATAATCCTTTCGAACGTCGCGAGATGAGCCGGACGGAGGCCGTCGCGTTCTTTCAAAAGAAGGGTGAGAATTACAAGGTCGAGTTGCTCAACGATCTGCCCTCGGACGTGGAGACGGTCAGCCTCTATACCCAGGGCGGCTACGTCGATCTCTGCCGCGGGCCGCACATTCCCTCCACGGGCATGATCCGGGCCTTCAAGCTCCTCAGCGTGGCCGGCGCCTACTGGCGGGGGGACGAACACAACAAGATGCTCCAGCGCATCTACGGGACCGGATTTGCGACCAAGGAAGCCCTGGACGAGTACCTCAAGTTCCTGGAAGAGGTGAAAAAAAGGGATCACCGGCGTCTCGGCCGGGAGCTGGATCTCTTCCAGATCAACGAAGAGGCCGGGGCGGGGTTGGTCATCTGGCACCCCAAAGGGGCGCTCTTGCGGACCTTGATCGAGGATTGGGAGCGCAAGGAGCACCTGAAAAGGGGATACGACATCGTCATCGGCCCCCAGATCCTCAAGGCGGATCTCTGGAAGCGGTCGGGCCATTTCGACCATTACCGGGAGAACATGTATTTCACCGAGGTCGACGAGCAGGCCTACGGCATCAAGCCGATGAACTGCCTCTCCCATATGCTGATCTACAAGTCCAAGATCCGCTCCTACCGGGATCTGCCGTTGCGCTATTTCGAACTGGGCACGGTGCACCGTCATGAAAAGGCGGGGGTGCTCCACGGCCTCATGCGGGTCCGCCAGTTTACGCAGGACGATGCCCACATCCTCTGCATGCCCGAGCAATTGAACCAGGAGATCCGCGCCGTCGCCGACTTCATCGGCGACGCCATGGGGATCTTCGGTTTCGAATACGAGGTCGAGCTTTCCACCCGACCGGAACACTCCATCGGCTCCGATGCGGACTGGGAGCTGGCCACGAGCGCCCTTGCCGGGGCTCTCAAAGACAGCGGCATGACCTACGAGGTCAATGAAGGCGACGGCGCCTTCTACGGGCCGAAGATCGATTTTAAGTTGAAGGATGCCCTGAAGCGCAAATGGCAGTGTGCCACCATCCAGTGCGATTTCACCCTGCCCGAACGGTTCGACCTGCACTATGTAGGGGAAGATGGCGAGCGGCACCGGCCGGTCATGCTCCATCGGGTGATCCTGGGGTCCATCGATCGGTTTATCGGGGTCCTGATCGAACACTATGCCGGGGCCTTTCCGCTTTGGCTTTCGCCCGTGCAGGCCGTGGTGGTCACGGTGACGGAGAAGCACATCCCCTGGGGGGAAGAGGTGCGCAGAGAGCTGCTTGCGGCAGGCATCCGGGTCGAGGGCGATTTTAGGAACGAAAAGCTGGGATACAAGATCCGCGAGGCGCAGATGCAGAAAACACCGTTTATGCTCGTGATCGGCGATCGGGAAGTGGAGTCCCGGCAGATTGCCCCCAGGCAGCGGGACGGGCAGAACCTCGGTTCAATCGATGTCGAGGCGTTCATTGCCCTGGTCCGTGAGCAGTGCGCCCAGTTCAAATAGTTTTTACGAATCTCTGGAGGTGACCCATAGCTAAGGATTTAAGGATAAACCGGGATATCAGGTCCGCGCAGGTCCGCGTCATCGATATGGACGGAAACCAGTTGGGGGTGATTTCCCTGACCGACGCTCTGGCGGAAGCGACCAAAGCGGGGCTTGATCTGGTGGAGGTATCTCCTACTGCGGCGCCGCCGGTCTGCCGGATCATGGACTACGGAAAGTTCCGATACCAGCAGAGCAAAAAGGTCCAGGTGTCCAAGAAGAGCCAGACGGTGATTCAAGTCAAGGAGATCCGTCTCCGCCCCAAGACGGAGGAGCATGATCTGGAGACCAAGATCAAGCATGTGCGGAAGTTTCTCGAACAGCACAACAAGGTCAAAATCTCCATGATGTTCCGCGGGCGGGAGATCGCCTATACGGAGATCGGCAGAAAGATCATGGAGGGCATCAAAGAGACTCTGGCCGACGACTGCATCATCGATCAGCACCCGAAGCTGGAAGGGCGAAACATGATCATGATCGTTTCGCCGAAGAAGTAAAGCAGGTCCCGCTAGGCCGAAGTTCCCTCGGGGTGCTGTCCCGGGGTAAAAAGGGTGATATCTCTGAACCGTCTGTGGTTCAGTATTTTAGGAAAACAGGGGTGGACAAATGCCAAAAATGAAGACACATCGGGGTGCGGCGAAGCGATTTTCCATTACGGGCACCGGGAAGATCAAAAGGAGCAGGGCCAATACCAGCCATATCCTGACGCCGAAAACGACAAAACGGAAGCGGCAATTGAGGAAATCGACGGTGATGGACAAGACCTTCGAGAGGCAGATCAAGGTGTTGATCCCCTATCTGTAGGCGAAGGATCGTTCGTTTACCGAATTTGCAGCATATCAAAATGATGAGGAGATAAAGGCAATGCCGAGGGTAAAGAGAAGCTTGACGGCTCATAAAAAGAGAAGAAAAATCCTGAAGGCGGCAAAAGGATTTTTCCTGTCCAGAAGCCGGCTGTTGAGAACGGCCACGGAGGCGGTGGACCACGCGATGGCTTACGCCTACCGGGACCGGAAGGTCCGGAAGCGCGATTTCCGGAAATTGTGGATCGCCCGCATCAACGCCGCCGCGCGGATGAACGGCATCACTTACAGCCGTCTGATCGACGGGATGAACAAGGCCGGCGTCGAAATCGACCGGAAGATGCTTTCCGAACTGGCCATTCATGATCCCCATGGGTTTTCCGAAATCGCGACTCTTGCCAAAGGTGCTCCCCAGGCATGATCGAGGAGCTGGAGGCCTTTCGCCAAAAGGCAGAAGGTGAACTCGCCAAGGCGGTGACCGAGGAGGCGCTTCTTGATATCCGGACCCGCTATCTGGGCCGGAAGGGGCTGTTGACCGGTTTGCTGCGCAACATCGCCAGCGTGCCCCCGGAAGAAAAACCCCTGTTCGGCAAACGCTGCAATGAGGTCAAGGAAGCGCTGTCGGCCCGGATCGACCTGCTGCTGGCCGAACAGGCCTCCGCAAAGCGGGATGCGGTGCTGCTTCGCGAGCGGATCGACGCCACACTGCCCGGAAGGGGGGTCCGGTACGGCCGTCTGCATCCCGTGACCCAGGTGCGGGAAGAGATTTGCAGCATCTTTGCCGGCCTCGGATTTTCAGTGGTCGAGGGGCCGGAAGTCGAGCAGGATTATTACAACTTCGAAGCGCTCAACATCCCCAAGGACCATCCGGCGCGGGACATGCAGGATACGTTTTACGTCGAGGACAACATCGTCCTGCGCACCCATACTTCCCCGGTCCAGGTCCGGATCATGGAGAAAACCCGGCCGCCGGTGCGAATCCTTTCGCCGGGGCGTGTTTACCGCCGGGATTCCGACATTTCCCATACCCCCATGTTTCATCAGATCGAAGGGCTCCTTGTGGACCGAGGGGTGACCTTCGGCGATCTGAAGGGCGTCCTGACCGTTTTTCTCAAGCAGGTGTTCGGCGAGGATACGGCGCTCCGTTTCCGTCCCAGTTTCTTTCCCTTCACCGAGCCCAGCGCCGAGGTCGATATCCGGTGCGTCATGTGCAGCGGCAAGGGCTGCCGGGTCTGCGGCCAGACCGGCTGGCTGGAGATCCTGGGATCCGGAATGGTCGATCCCGAGGTCTTCAGGAACGTCGGCTACGATCCGGAAGAGTTTACCGGTTTTGCCTTCGGGCTTGGACTGGAGCGGATTGCCATGCTGAAATACGGAATCTCGGACATTCGCCTCTTTTTCGAAAACGATCTACGATTTCTTGAACAGTTTTAAACTCTTCGGAAGAATCTTATGCTGGTCAGTCTGAGATGGCTTAGGGATTATGTGGATGTGGATTTGTCGCCGGCGGCGCTTGCGGAGCGGCTGACGATGGCCGGTCTGGAAGTGGACGGCATCGAGGAAAAGGCCCCGGGGTTCACCGGGGTGAAGGTGGCCCGGATTGTTTCCCAGAGGCCCCACCCCAATTCCGATCATCTCTCCCTCTGCGAGGTGACCACCGGCGACGCCACGGTTCCGGTCGTCTGCGGTGCGGCCAACATGAAGGCAGGCGACGTGGTGGCCTTGGCCGTCGTGGGGGCGCAGCTCCCGGGCGGGCTTGCCATCCGGAGCGCCAAATTGCGCGGCGAGCCCTCCGAGGGAATGCTCTGTTCGGAAGAAGAGCTGGGGATCGGCAGCGATACGAAGGGGATCATGCTCCTGCCAACCGATCTGCCGCTGGGAAAGGATCTTGCCGAGGCCCTCGATCTGCACGATACGGTGCTGGACATCAGTGTGACGCCCAACCGGTCCGACTGCCTTTCCATGGTCGGCATGGCCCGGGAAATCGCCGCCATTACCGGTAAACCCCTGCGGATTCCATCCGCCGAGGTGCAGGAAAGCGCTGAGGAGACCGGTGCGCTGACCTCCGTTTCCATCCAAGCGCCCGACCTTTGCCCCCGGTACACGGCCCGGATCATCAAGAACGTCAAGATCGGGCCCTCCCCCTTTTGGGTCCGGCAGCGACTGGAGGCGATCGGTCTGCGGCCCATCAACAATGTGGTGGATGTGACCAATTTCGTGATGATGGAACTGGGACAGCCGCTGCACGCCTTCGATTTCCGTTTTCTGGAAGAGAGCCGGATCGTGGTCCGCAAGTCCCGGGAGGGGGAGTCCTTCGTCTCCCTGGACGGAAAAGAAAGACTGCTGCGGGCCGATACGCTGATGATCTGCGACGGCGTCAAGCCCGTGGCCATCGGCGGCGTCATGGGCGGTCTGAATTCGGAAGTGAAGGACGATACGGAGACGATCCTTCTGGAGAGCGCCTATTTCCATCCGGCCTCCATCCGCAGGACCGCGCGGGAGATGGCCATGGGAACCGATGCCGCTTTTCGCTTCGAGCGGGGGATCGATCCGGAAGGGTTGATCCGGGCGTCCAACCGGGCGGCTCAACTCATGGCGAATTTTTCCGGAGGAACGATCTGCAAGGGGGTGATCGACGAACATCCCCGTAAGGTCCCTGTGGCGGCCGGAATTCTTCTTCGGCCCGCCAAGGTGCGTGCGGTGCTGGGCACCGATGTGCCGGACGGGGACATGGTGAGTATTCTCAAGAGTCTGGAGATGGTCGTGGAACCGGCCGGCGACGGATCCTTTCAGGTGACGCCGCCGACCTGCCGCGTGGATATCACGAGGGAGATCGATCTTATCGAAGAGATCGTCCGGCTCTATGGCTATGACCGTGTCCCGGCCACCCTTCCTGCTGTCTCGGTGATCTCCGGCAGCGCGGATCCGAAACGGAAGGTCGGCGAACGGCTGCGGGAAATCATGACCGGCGCGGGGTATTCGGAGGTGATCAACTACAGCTTCATCTCTCCGGAAGCGATTGAGCAACTCGGCCTTGCCGAGGCGGACGAACGGCGCAATCAGGTCCGGATCCGGAATCCCCTGACCGAAGAACAGGCGGTCCTGCGGACCACCATGGTCCACAGCCTGCTGCTCAATGCCAAACGAAACGCCGATTACGGCCGGTTCAATCTCAAACTCTTCGAGATCGGCAGAACCTTTATCGGCTGCGGGGAGGGCAAGCAGCCCCGGGAGCATAACCGTCTGGCCTGCCTCATCACCGGGCTGCGCTATGAAGAAAGATGGCATTGGGGGGAAGTCCCGGCGGATTATTATGATCTGAAGGGATGTGTCGAAAACATCCTGGAAATGCTTCGGATTTCCGATTGTTCGTTCCGGTCCGGCGTTTCCGAGCCCTTCCTGCATCCCGGCAAATCCTGCGGCATCTTCAGCGCCGAGGAACAAATCGGATTTCTGGGAGAGATTCATCCCGATCTCCTGGCTCGGATGAATCTGGCAGGACCGGTGGTTGTAGGCGAATTGGATATCGATCTTCTGATCGCCCGTTTTCATGCCAAAGCGCCTTTCCGCGCGATTCCCCGTTTCCCGTCGAGCAACCGGGATGTGGCGTTTCTGATCCGTCGGGAAATCGAAGCGGGGGAAATGATGCGTTTGGTACAAGAAAACCATGAAGAATTACTTGAAAAAGTTCAAATCTTTGATGTATATGAAGGGGGAAATCTGACCGCAGGCATGAGAAGTTTGGGGCTGCGGTTTTCTTATCGTAGCGGGGAACGGACATTGACGGATGAAGAAGTCAATGACGTCCACGGACGAATCGTTGAGAAGATCGTCCGTTTGACAGGGGCTTCGATCAGATAAGACAAAAAGAGCAATCTGTAATAACCGAGGAGGCAGGAAATGACGAAAATCGATATCATTCAGGATGTGTACGAGAAACTTGGATTTTCGAAGAAAGATTCGGCAAAGATCGTCGAGTCGGTCTTTGATATCATCAAAGACAGCCTCACCCAGGGCGAGAAGATCAAAATTTCCGGATTCGGCAATTTTGTCGTGAAGGAGAAGAAATCCCGCCGGGGCAGAAACCCCCAGACCGGCGATGAGATCGCCATCTCGGCCCGCCGGGTGTTGACCTTCAAGTCCAGCCAGGTCCTTCGCAAGGCGCTGAACGACTGATCCAGTTGCAGGGACGTCCTTGGGAAGCGCGGTTGGACAGGAAGCGGACGTCATGCCTGATGTTGGGATTTGAAGATGGATGGTTCGATTCCCGATAAATCATACTTCCGGATCGGTGAGGTCAGCAAGATACTGAATGTGCAGCCTTACGTGATCCGCTACTGGGAATCGGAATTCAAGACGGTCAGGCCCGCCCGCACCCGATCCGATCAGCGACTCTACCGGCGCAGGGATGTCGAGGAGTTGCTGACGATCAAAAAGCTCCTTTATGAAGAAAATTTCACGATCAATGGCGCTCGAAAACAGCTGAGAAAACTGAGGACGGAGGAATCCCTGCCCGCGTCCTCTGTCGCCGTCGGCGATGAACGAAGCGACCTCCTGGCGGAGATCGAGAAGGGATTGCGGCAGATCAGAGCGCTCGTCAGTTAAGCGGACCTCTTGTCCCAAGAATCAAAAGGCCGATGGGAATCGAAGGGATTCTCACCGGCCTTTTGATTTTTTTCTTGCTCCCGCCGGCGCTTCACCGCTGCCGGAGAGGAGAATCATAACGACCCGTCGGCGGTTATTTCTTGTTGGCGCGCTTGGAGGCCTTCAGCGGATTTATCTTCTGGGCGGCTTCCTTCACTTCGAGCTTGATATGGGTGGCCGTGGGGCATTTCCCCGTACGCCACTTGCCTGCCGGGTCCGGATAGACACCGCAGTACTTCGCCTCGGCGACCTCGAGCACCTTGCCGCAGCCGTCACACTGCTCGACAATCGCTTTGCAGGCGCCGCCGATGAATCCGCACCCCTTTTTGGTCATAAAGCCGCATTCGATTCCGTTTTTGATGGTTTGACAGATCATGCCTATCTCCTCTGTGATGAATGTTTTTTAGTTCAAAAAAACCGACCCGCTTACTTACAGAACCATGTTCATGGCAAGTCGGGTCGGTCATTCCCTTCTCCTGAAGGCGAGTTTGCCTACCAGAAATAAGCCATACTGTCAAGAAAAAAAACTGGCGAGAAAGGGGCGCCCGATCGGTGGAGAAATGGCTATTGAATACGAAGAGATAAAAGATGAATTCCCGGCCCGGGAAGGCAAGGGCACCGGATTGGTTCTTGCCGGCCTTCGATAAAGGGCATATCATGCCGAAATCGTGAAAAAAAAGCATTGCCGCGGAGATGGACGGATTGACTTCACGGGGCATTCATGTTAGGCAACGCCATCCATCGGCGCCAGGAGGGGCTTCAGCCTTCTCGGGACAGGGAAGGCGCGGAAGAGATAGGAGACGACCCGTTGGTCGGCGGCGCTGGCTTTTGAAGAAGGCTGTTTTATGAATAAATCGGCTCTGATGGGTATCTTGCTGCGTTCGCTGACGATTCAGGCTTCCTTCAATTTCTGCACGATGCAGGGCCCGGGGTTCGTCTTTGCCCTGCTGCCCTTTATCCGCCGGAAAAGGGACGAACAGGGAAGGGCGGAGTTGCTCGGCAACCATCTGCAGAGGTTCAATACCCATCCTTACCTTGCCGCAGCCGTCCTCGGCTCCGTGGTCCGGATGGAAGAGGAGGGCGATCCGCAGGCGGCCCTGCAACTCAAAAGTGCCCTGATGGGGCCCTATGCCGCGATCGGCGACGTTTTTTTCTGGGGGGCCTTGCGGTCCTTTTCAGCGGTGGGGGCTGCGATCTTGGCGCTGAAGGGCTTCATGATCGCCCCGTTGGCCTTGCTGCTCCTCTATAATCCGGCCCATCTGTGGGTTCGGGCAAAGGGATTTTATGCCGGGTACCGGCATGGCAAAAGGGGGATCGATTTCATCCGCGGGGTGGACCTACCCGCGGTCGCCGTCAGGATACGCTTCGTGACGTTGCTGCTGCTCGGCATTCTGGCTGCGGTGGCGGCGGAGAGGGTCCACTATCCCTGGGATTCCCTGCCCGATCTCTCCGAAATGGCGATCGGTCTGGCTTTGGTTCTTTTTTTCCTGCTGGGAATTCGCCGGGGCGGCGTTTCTCAGATCATCATTCTTTATGGGATGACGGCCTTATGCATGGTGATTGCGATCTGATATGCAGATCATAAAAACATTTGAAATCACGAACCGGTTGGGGATCCATGCCCGGGTGGCCGCCAAACTCGTCGAAACGGCCAGTCTCTTTCAGGCGGAGATCTTTCTGGAGAAGGATGGCGTCGAGGTGGGCGGCCGCAGTATCTTGGGCATACTGACCCTCTTTTGTCCCAGGGGCAGCCACTTGACGGTGCGCGCCGAGGGTGAGGATGCCGAGGCGGCGATGGAGGCCTTGGCCCGACTGATCGAGGGAAAATTCGGCGAGAACTGACGAATCGCCGTGAAAACCTATAGCCGATGGCGAGGATAGGGTATCCCATGGTGCACGATGAGCAGAAAAATACGTTTGTCCTAAAGGGAATCGGCGTTTCCCCGGGAATCGTGATCGGCAAGGCCTATCTCTTCGATCGATACGATGCCCAGGTTCCTCTGTATACCTTGAGCGATCCGAAGCTCATCACCGTGGAAATCCGCCGTTTTCGCAAGGCGCTCCGGGAATCGGAGAAACAGCTCCTGGAATTGAAGAAAAAGCTCAGCGATATGGGCGGCGGGATGGACCCGCTTTACATCATCGATGTCCATATCATGATCCTGAAGGACCGGAAGCTGGTCGATCTGACGATCCAGAATATCCGTGAGCGGTCCGTGAATGCCGAGTGGGCGCTCCGGATGACCATCGATAAATACCGGGAGATTTTCAACCGGATGGACGATGATTATCTCCGGGGGCGCATCAGCGACATCCAGTACGCCGGACAGCGCATCCTTGCCAATCTCACGGGCGGCAAACGTGTGGTTCTCGATCCCGGGGAGAGCGTCGTCATCATCGCCAACGATCTGTCCCCCGCCGATACGGCGCAGATGAAGATCGACAAGGTGCTGGCTTTCGCCACAGACATCGGCGGCAAGACCTCCCACACGGCGATCGTTGCCCGGTCGATCGAGATCCCCGCCGTCGTGGGGCTCGAGAATGTCACCAAGGTCGTCCGCACCAACGACGAGATCATTATCGACGGTTCGGCGGGGCTGGTGATCGTCCACCCCGATCTGGAGGTCCGCAAGCGCTACGAAGGCAAGAAGCGGCTCTTTGAGAAGGCCCAGGACGATCTGCTGGATTACGCGCATCTGCCGGCCACGACACGGGACGGCTACAGCGTGGAGATCGGCGGCAACATCGAATTCATCGAAGAGATTCCTTCGGCCATCGCGCACGGCGCCGACGGCATTGGCCTTTACCGGACGGAATTCATCTACATCAACCGGGATGAACTCCCCACCGAGGAGGACCATCTCGCCAATTACCGTTCTCTGGTCGGCGTCAAGGAGCTCTCCTGGGCGACGATTCGCACCTTCGACCTGGGCGGCGACAAATTATTTTCCGAACGCCATCCTTCCCGCGAGTTGAATCCCCAGTTGGGGCTCCGGGCCATCCGGTTTTGCCTGAAGGAGGCGGAGCTTTTCAAGATTCAACTCCGGGCCATCCTGCGGGCCAGCGCCCTGGGAAAGCTCCGGATCATGTTTCCCATGATTTCCGGCATCGAGGAGATTCGGGAAGCCAAGCGGATGCTGTTCGAAGTGAGAGCGGAATTGCTGGCCCAGGGCAAGCCCGTGGGACAGGATATCGAAATCGGGATCATGATCGAAGTGCCTTCCGCGGCGATCGTGGCCGAAGAACTGGCGAAAGAGGTGGATTTTTTCAGCATCGGCACCAACGATCTCATCCAGTATATCCTGGCGATCGACCGGATCAACGAACGGGTGACCTACCTTTACGAGCCCCTCCATCCGGCGGTTCTGCGCCTGATCAAAGAGGTCGTGGAGGTGGGGCATCGGGCGGGAATCCGGGTGGCCATGTGCGGCGAGATGGCGGGGGAACCGGCTTATACCATGATTCTGCTCGGTCTGGAATTGGATGAGTTGAGCATGAATCCCCTGGCCATTCCGAGGGTAAAGAAGATTATCCGCGGCTCGACGCTCAAGGAATCCAAGGCCCTCCTGGATAAGGTGATGACCCTTTCGTCTACGGAAATGATCCGGAATTATGTCGAGAAGACGATGCGGAAGCGCTTTCCCGATGAATTCCCGAAAAATGCCCCGTGACTCCCCATCCACCAGGTCTGAAAGAGGGGGCGGGGCAATGTCACTATCCTCTTTTGATGACCCACGACCAAACAAGGAAAAGATTCGCATGCGGCTGAATTCATACCGGGAACCAAGGCGATTCGCTTCGAAAACGGGGAGGGGCTGAAGAGCGCATGTCCAGCCTGTCGACCATCAAAACATGGCTCAGGGAGACCGACGCCTATCGGGCGGGAAGTCTCTACCGGGAAGACAATTTCCCGCTCAACTGGTTGGTCCGGAAGGTGCTCTCCAAGGTGCGGATCACCGACGAGACGGCTGCGGAGTTGAAGGCCCTCGCGGAGAAGGGGGTGGTCATCTACGCGCTGAAAAGCAAAAGCCAGCTCAACAGTCTGATCCTCCGCGAACTCAGCGTTCGTCGAGGCATTCCTCCCCCGGTCTACTGTCACGGCATCAATATGATCGTCTGGCAGCCCTTTCCCATGGCCATCCGGTTGATCGCTTCCCAGCTCTACCGCTGGATTTTCCGAAAAGAAAGGCTCGATCCCACGGGGACGGCCCATCTCCAAGAACGGGTCGGAAAAGGGCAGAGTGCGATCATCCATCTGGGGCAATCGGAACTTTTCGACAACCCTTTTGTAGACGAGACCCTATCCCAGCTTCTGGAGGCGCAGGCCAATTCGCCGACGCCTTTGTATCTCTGTCCCGAGGTGATTACCTATGGGCGGAGGCGGGAAAAGGAAGAGGAAAGCTTCTTCAAC
>JAKAFS010000003.1 GCA_021817825.1 Deltaproteobacteria bacterium
CAGGGATAACGTTTTTCCCACCGATTCAGCTTATCAAAGGCGTCTTCCACGGCCTTGAAAAGCAGGTCCAACGCAACCGGCTTTTTAAAATAGTCATCAAATCCCGCTTCCCGACACTCTTCAATTTCGAAAAGTCCGGACCATCCGGTAATGGCATAGACGATTGCAATGGGCCTGCTCTTGCGCATCTTACGGCAAAGCTCGATTCCATTCATCCCGAACAGCTTGAGATCCAAAAAAACCAATTCGATCTCCTGTTGAGTAAAGATCTCAAGCGCCGCTTCGCCATTCTCTGCAAGATACACCTCATACCCTGCCTCGGTGAAAGCAGACTCAAAGAGATCACGAATAGAGCGTTCATCATCCACTACCAAGATTTTTCTATTCATTATGTCGCCTCCTCTTATTTCACCATTTTTTTCAAAATACGCTAGATCTCAAAAAAAGAAAACAAGAAGAAAGGGAAATGGGGTTCTCGGCGATAGTGATCTTCTGAATAATCCGGCGGAATTCTACAGGAAGGGCTTTAAGAGATAACCGGTTAAGCGCCTGGGTGACAAATAATAGGCACCCTAAGCCATCTTTTTGACATTCCTGATTCGCAACCGATAGTCCTCCAGATGACTGACCCTCATCCATCCTGGCAGGCGGGATCATGGTTCTCTATTTCCGCTTGCCTTTTCCGGCACAAAACAAGTCATCAATCACTGGATTCCTACGGCTTTCTTTTCGAGGGCTCATAGTGCTGATAGTGCTGGACCACCTTGGGATTCTCGATATCATCCTTGGTAAGATTGGACAGCATGGCGATTGTCGAGATATCCAGTCTCAGGCGTTTGATCTGGGCATCCAATATCGGGATCTGTTTTTTCAGGAGTTGCCTCTGGGATATCTGCATGAAAGGTTTTTCACTTAACTGTTTGACCATATCGTCTCTCATCGCAGTAATTTCGTGCAGTTTTTTAGTCAGGAGCTCCTTTTTATCCACTGAAAGTGTCGGTGCGGCATCTGTCTTTTGCGTATTTTGTTTATTTGGCGCCTCATATTGGGGCGCCTGAACAACCGTTTTTTTGTTGAGGACCTGATAATTTTCCGCCACCTTGACATCCTCCGTTGTTCTTCTGATGCAGACGTCTGCGACAAAGGACCCATGATCCGTGACAAAGGGAATCACGATGCTCGGACTTTTAAGAATATGGTTGATCATATGATCTTTCCCATAAATAACGGACGGGATTGCCGCGTAGACCTCCATCCCATCCTTTTCCATACGGGTACGGGCGGCGCCCGAAATCATATTCGTGATTTCACCCACACCGTCAAAAACGTCCTGGTTGGCTTCGGTGCAAGGCTCACCCAGCATGCCCGCGATAAGGTGACAAATACAGGATTCGCTGAAACTGATCGCCAAGGAGCCGGTTGCATCACCTGTGATCCCGATGATGCCTGATACATCACCGTAGGCAACGCTGGATGTTTTCAGATACACCTTCCCGGGACGGGGTTCGACAAAGGCCATTTTTTTCAGCACCTCAACGGTGGCATCCAAAAATGGATTTATTAGCTTGACATCCATCTTATTTCTCTCACCAATGGAAATGTTTCAAATTACCTGTTGCAGCAAAGGTTCATCATTTGCCAGCACATCACTTATCTTTTTTAAAAGCTGATCTATATGGAAAGGCTTTACAAGAAAGGATTGAGCACCTCGGGCCATAATCCTTTTCGCATCATTATTCAGTCCATAGCCGCTCGACAAAATAACCTTAATGGCGGGATTGATCGCTTTCAATTGTTCGAATGTTTCTTCGCCGCCCATCCCGGGCATGATCATGTCCAGGATGACCATATCAATCCTATCTTTATCCATGCGGTATCGTTCAATGGCCTCGCTACCGGTTGAGGCCGTCAGCACTCTATAGCCCATCGTTTCCAAAATATCCCGGGTCACCTCGACGATGACCTCCTCGTCGTCGATAAGGAGAACGGTCTGCAAGCGCTTGGATATTCCCCGCCTTGATTCATATTCCATCACTTTGGCTGTTTCAGAATACGCAAGTTTGAACATGAAACCTCTCCTCGCCATGGGTGTCAAATCACGATAACCGTTCTGAGTCAATGGTTACATCATCTTCAAATGTCTTCTCCAAAGGCAACAATGCTCGTCTTTCCCTGGCCCTCTCCCAAACAAACTCCCAACATCCGACGATTCCGGCTCTTTTCCGACAGCGATGATTATGAAATATTTGTGCCAACGATGATTATTATTCTAAAGTTTTATAAACAGTCCGGATGGTCGTGCGCAGAATTCTTCATAGCTAATCACGCCACTGCAAAACAAAAGGGGCACGCTTTCGCTGCCCCCTTGTCCTTTGTCACGATTGTCAATCGATGAGGCGCTATGTCAGTTTCAAACTGGGACGGCTCTGACTGGCTGCCGTAACCTTCATGACGCCCCCCTGCTGGGAAACGATCTGTGTCGATCTTTCCACGATTTCGTCGATGTCCTTATCGGACCGGGAAGCATCATGATGGAAGAGGACCAGATGCTTGACTTTTCCGTAAAGGGCGACCCGTACGGCGAGTTCAAAGTTCGAATGGCCCCACCCGGCCTTTGAACCATATTCCTCCGGCGTGTACTGGGCATCATGGATCAGAAGGTCGGCATTATTAATGAAGCTGAAAAATTTGGATTTCTGATCTTCAAGAAACATGGTTTCCATGTCCAGATCGTCATTTCCATCCCGTTCTACAAAAACCGTTTCCATGTCATATTTTGAGAAAGGCTCGTTGTCCGGCAGATAGACAACGCTTTTGCCCTTGTAATCCAGCCGGTACCCAAGGGTCATGCCCGGATGTTCGGCGTAGGTCGACACTATCTTTATATCGTTGATATCAATAGTTGTTTCACCGATGGATTCGATGTCTATATCGGCAAGCCAGCTGGACAACTTGACTGGAAAATAAGGGTTTTCCATTTGATGTTTCAGGACTTCCTTAAAAGACACGGTCCCTTGGTTGCATCCGAAAAAGCGTATTTTATTGCCCGGAACAAATGCCGGTGCGAAAAAGGGCAGACCTTGAATATGGTCCCAATGGGCGTGGGTGATGAAAATAGACAAATCCGCAGGAAAACCCTCTTTCATGTATTTAATGCCAAGCGGATGGATGCCGCTCCCGCCGTCGAAAACAAGGTGGGTGCCATTATCGGCAATGACACCGACGCAGGAGGTGGAGCCGCCGTAATTCGAGATATCGGCATTGGATATAGGAAGAGATCCCCGTACGCCCCAAAAAACAATTTCCAGGATGCTATTCATGGGCTACCCTATGATAGTTGCTATTTTAGCGATCAGTTGTTTGTCATTGAAGGGCTTCACCAAAAAGTCATCGGCCCCCAATTCTCGCGCCCTTGCCTTATCTTGTTCGAAAAATTTTGTTGAACACATAATGGCCTTGGCATTTGCATACCGCTCCTGTTTCTTAATACTCTCCAGGATGTAAAATCCGTCGTATTGGGGCATGTTGATGTCGATAATGAAAAGATCCGGTTCGAACGCCTCCACCCGTCCATCAAAAAAAGTCGCACTGTCGACAACCGTTTCGACTTCATATCCTGAACTCAAAAGATATTTCTGCATTACCTTCAAAATCGTCGGGCTGTCATCGATAATCATGATTTTCTTCATATTTTCCTCATAAATACTGCCTATGGGTGATGCCTGTAAGTAGTATCTACTGATCTAATATGCTACCCCGTGTGTATATATCGGTTGAATTGAGAAAATTCTTAATAATTTAATTCACGACTTCATCATTTTCCCAGAAAATCAGGAGTTCATTGAGCTCTGCCGCGGCATACCGCAAACCACAAGCGACCTGTCGGTGGCTCTGAAAGCAGCGCTCAAAAACTTTCAGGAATGTTTGAATGGAAGGCAAAAAAAAAGGGGTTAGCTTTCGCTAACCCCTCATTTTTTTGGTGAGCCCTGTCGGGATCGAACCGACAACCTACTGATTAAGAGTCAGTTGCTCTACCAGCTGAGCTAAGGGCCCATTTTAATCTCTATAACGGCGTCCTGATGAATCTGGTGCGCCCGGTAGGATTCGAACCTACGACCAACAGATTCGAAGTCTGCGACTCTATCCAGCTGAGCTACGGGCGCTTATTCCCTTTCCTGTCACAGCCGGACGCAATACTTGGGGTGAGTGAAGGGATTTGAACCCTCGGCCTCCGGGGCCACAACCCGGCACTCTAACCAACTGAGCTACACCCACCATCCATGCCTGGTGCGCCTGGAGGGATTCGAACTCTCGACCCACGGATTAGAAGTCCGTTGCTCTATCCAGCTGAGCTACAGGCGCATTTCCTCGCGACGCACTGTGTTCAGTTTCCTTAAAAGAAGGCGGTTTATATCCCCTTTGTTTTCATTTGTCAAGATCTGTATAAAATTTATTTTTCATTTCTGCCGTCAGCGGACATATCCGGCAATGCCATCAAAGCGATACCCTTTTTTGCCGAATCCTTCGCCCCCCTGGTCCGTCGTATAGAAATGGCGTCCTGTCGAAGGGTTGTACCAACGATAAAGTTCTTTAGTCCCAGCCAATCGGAAGGTGGCAATGTTGCCGATTGAACCTTCAAAAAGGTACCCGTTCAGCACCTTCACTCCCCCTCCCGGTTCAGAAGAATAATAATGATCTCCCAGTGCCGGGTTGAACCAGCGGAAAAACTCGGTGGTACCCGCCGTTCCGGAACTGAAGAGGCGAAAGGCAATTCCGAGGTTTCGGTATCCTTTCGCCTGTAGACGGGACAACTCTCCCGTAGGGTTTGTGGTATAGAGGTAGTCGGCTCCGGCGAAATAACGATAAACGTCGAGAAAGCGAAGCTGCGTCTCTGCCGCGATCTCGACAAACAATTCGACCACCGCATCACCACCGTTGGAAGTGAAATAGATGCGCTCGGCGTAAAGACCGGACGCCATCTGGCGGGTATGGAGGGCAATGGTCACATAGTCAGTCTCGCGGGTCGTCATACCGCTGTCGGGAAAGACGTTGATCCAACCACGCGGCCCCTTGAGCAATGGTTTGCCGAAGAGCCGTACCCCCTCCAGAATGAACCGCCCCCCCCCATTGACAACGGTCAGGAGATGGGGAGCATCGGGAAGATTCTCGGCGACCACGATCTCCACTTTTTCCTTGCGATCGGCAAACATATCGATCTGGGCGATCAGCTTTTCGTCGATAAAGACATTGGCGGTCCCTCCCTCCGGATTCTTCCAGACAAAAAGACCAACCCCGGTACCGGCAAATCGATAGCGGAGGGAACTGTGTGCCTCCTGACTGGCAGGATGACCGCTCTCTTCAGACCAGGGCCCGGAAATTTCTGGCCCTTCCCCGGAATGGCCACCGGAAGGATAAATACCGGTACCGGCAGCGGCTGCTCTGCGGAAGGAAACATAACGGCCCGACGGAGGCGCTTCTGTCGCCAGGCCCTTCGTGCCGGACAGTCCGGCCTTCCATTTCAAGGGCTCCCTCCCCCTGTTGGTGAGGTGAATTCGCTGGGCAATCTCGTCGCCCGGTCGAACGACGCCTAAATCCACCCGGTTCGGTTCGATGTCCAAAAGGGCTGTAGAGGCCAATTCAGAAAGGCGAACCTGAAAGAACACCGTTTTGGTTCCTCCAGGAAACTGGAAGCGGATCGCATTGCGAAGGGTTCCGATAGGCGCTTCCCTCCTAAAAACGGCAGACTGCCCTCCGCTTTCCAGACGCATGAGCAAGGCGCCGCTCTGGATCTTTCCCGAACCGCCCTCGTTTTCGAAGGTAAGAACCATTCTGAACGGTTCCGGATTCTGACCCGCCATGCCTGATAACGGCTGAGATTCGGTCCGATCCCATCCATCCGGTCCTTCCGTAGACCAGGGCAACTCCCCGGAGCCAATGTTCTTTAAATAAAATATCCCTTTTGTCTCTTCACCTGGACCACAGGCGCCCAAATTAACCTCCCGGGGGGTAATCGCCAGGACCGACAATAGACTTCCCGCACCGTTGGCAGGTGGTCTCTGCGCCTCCAGAGTCGGAATGGAAGGAAGGCAGAAAAACAAAATGACTAAAACAAACCACCTCTTCATAAATCGATTCACGCACCAGACTCCCATCTTGTCATTGGCAGGGTTCTAACCCAAAGTGGTAAAGAACGCAACGGATTTCCAGCGCGAAAAGACTTGACACCTCGCTGAGATCCGATATATCTTTTTACGTTTTTCACTACTTTCACTTTAAAACAGAACAAGCTTTCGATCAAAAATGCACGGCCTCGGATCAAATAGATGAATGAAGAAGCCTTAAAATACTGGATTGCCCTCAGGTCAGTGGAGGAGGTAGGTTGCGTCGGTTTCAGAAACCTGCTCGCGGCCTTTTCTTCTCCCCAGAAGGTTTTTGCCGCACCAGTGGCAAGCCTTCAGGCAATACCGGGAATCGGCCCCAAAACGGCGGATCGCATTCATTTTTTTTCCGACTGGAAAGCTGCCGAAGGGGAAGTCGTGCGAGCCCAGACGTTCGGCGTATCCATTGTGACCTGCCAGGACCCTCTCTATCCTAGGCATCTTCTGAATATTTACGATTATCCTCCTTATCTTTATGTGAAGGGATCGCTGGACCCGGAAGAGACTGCCGTGGCCGTCGTCGGATCGAGGCTTGCCTCCGTCTACGGACGCTTCGTGACCGAGAAACTCAGTCGCGAGTTGGCCCTCAGGGGACTGACGGTGGTCAGCGGTCTCGCCCGCGGCATCGATGCCGCCGCCCACCGAGGCGCCCTTGCCGGCAAAGGAAGAACCATCGCCGTCCTGGGCTGCGGACTCGATGTCATCTATCCGCCGGAAAACAAGGATCTGGCTGCCGATTGCGCGGTCCGGGGAGCTGTAGTCACCGAGTTTCCCTTCGGCACTCCTCCCAATGCCCCTCATTTTCCGGCACGAAACCGAATAATCAGCGGTATCTCACTCGGGGTCGTGGTGGTCGAGGCAGGCGAGAAAAGCGGATCGCTGATCACCGCGAGGATTGCCGCCGAACAGGGGCGTTCGGTTTTTGCAGTTCCCGGGGCGATCGAGTCTGCGGGCTCCCGGGGCACCCACCGGCTCATCAAACAGGGTGCCAAATTAGTGGAGACCGTGGAGGATATTCTCGAAGAGATCATTCCCCAGACCGAAGTTGCGTTACGAAACACGCAATCGCCACCCAAGGCCCCAACGACGGAATCGATTCCTTTTCCCAAAAGGGTTTCGGCCGACTTTTCTTCCGCGGCCGCCGAGGGACTGGCCGATACAGAGAAAATGCTGCTTTCCCTTATTTCACCGATCCCTATTGATATCGATACGTTGATCACCGCCTCGGGCCTCGCCCCCCGGGACGTCCAATCCGGCCTGCTCGTCCTGGAACTTGCCGGCCATATCCGGCAGTTGCCGGGGAAATTGTTCCTGCTTAAGGAGTCATGAATTTGAATTCTCTGATCATCGTGGAATCTCCCACAAAAGTAAAAACCATCGGCAAGTACCTCGGCCCTGAATATGAGGTGCGCGCCTCGGTCGGTCACGTCAAGGATCTGCCGAAAAGCACCCTCGGGATCGATCCCGATAAGGGGTTCGAACCGACCTATCAGGTAATGGAAAGCAAGAAGAAAGTCGTTGCCGAACTCAAGAAGGCGGCGGCCAAAGCCGACCAGATCCTCCTCGCGCCTGACCCCGACCGTGAGGGAGAGGCCATCGCCTGGCATATTGCCGAAGAGATCGGCAAAGGAAAGATCGTCCGGCGAGTCCTCTTCAATGACCTCACCCACGATACGATCCTCGAGGCCCTTGCCCATCCCCTCGATCTTGACTTCAACCGCTACGAAGCCCAGCAGACGAGGCGCATCCTCGACCGTCTGGTGGGATATCAGATCAGCCCGATTCTCTGGGACAAGGTCAAGCGGGGTCTCTCCGCCGGCAGGGTTCAATCCGTTGCGGTCCGGGTCATCTGCGACCGGGAGGCCGAAATCAAAGCCTTCGTGCCCGAAGAATATTGGAATCTCACGGCTCTTCTGGAAGGGGAAAATCCGCCCCCCTTCGAAGCCAAGCTTCTCAAGATCGACGGGAAGAAGGCAAAAATCGGCGATGGCGAGCGCTCCGCCGAGGTTGTCGCTTCTCTTCAAAGCGCTCCTTTTACCGTCTCGACCGTGGAAAAAAAGGAGGTCAAGCGCCAGCCTCCCGCTCCCTTCACGACAAGCAAGCTCCAACAGGAGGCCTCCCGCTGGCTGCGGTTTTCTGCGAAGAAAACCATGTCGACAGCCCAGAAGCTCTATGAAGGTATCGAACTGGGCCAGGAGGGCCCCGTGGGGCTCATCACCTATATGCGAACCGACTCCGTCCGTCTCGCCGTCGAGGCGATCAACGAGGCGCGGGAGTATATCGCCGGCAACTACGGGGAGGCCTATCTACCGCCTAAAGCGCGCATTTTCAAAGTGGCCGGCGCCGCCCAGGATGCCCACGAGGCGATTCGCCCCTCTTCGCTGGCCCATCCGCCGCAGGCGATCAAGGCTTTCCTGACCCCCGACCAGTTCCGTCTCTATCAGTTGATATGGAACCGTTTTCTGGCCTGTCAGATGAATCCCGCCCTTCTCGATCAGACGACGGTGGATATCACCGCCGCAAAATGCCTCTTCCGGGCCCAGGGCTCGGTGATGAAATTTCCCGGATTTACGACCGTCTACACGGAAGGGAAAGAGGAGAAAGAAGATAACGGCGATGAGAACGGCTTTGGCAAACTCCTCCCTGCCGTCCATGAAGGGGAGATCCTGAAGCTGGTCGAACTCCAGCCGGAGCAGAAATTCACCCAGCCGCCGCCCCGGTTCACCGAGGCCTCGCTTGTCCGGGAGCTTGAAGAAAACGGCATCGGACGGCCGAGCACCTATGCGGCCATTCTCAGCACGATTCAGGATAGAGAGTATGTTCTGCTGGAAAAAGGCAAGTTCAGTCCCACCGAACTCGGCACCATCGTGACCGAACTTCTCGTGAAAAATTTTCCCCGCATCCTGGATGTAGCCTTCACTGCCGGGATGGAAACGGAACTCGACCGGATCGAGGAGGGCAAGACCAAACGGCTGGACACTCTGAATAACTTTTATCGCCCCTTCACGGAGGAGCTGAGAAAGGCGAAGAAAAACATGACCGACATCAAGCGCGAAGAGACCCCGACCGACATCGTATGCGAAAAATGTGGCAAGACGATGGTGATCAAATGGGGGAAAAACGGCCGCTTCCTTGCCTGTACGAATTATCCGGCTTGCAAGAACACAAAAAATTTCACCCAAGACGAGAAAGGCGAGATCCTTCCGGAAGAAAAAACGACCGATGTCCCCTGCCCCCTCTGCGGAAAGGCCATGCTCTCCCGGCAGAGTCGCTTCGGAAAATTCCTCGGCTGCTCGGGCTACCCGGAATGCAAGCATACGATCAACCTCGCCCCGGACGGAACGCCTGTGGCTCCCGCTGCGGAGGGAACCGCTCCGGAAGTGCTCTGCGACAAGTGCGGCAAGCCGATGGCCTTAAAACGGGGACGCTTCGGAGCATTCCTGGGCTGCACCGGCTATCCGGAGTGCAAGAACATCGTCAAGGCCTCGCCCTCGGGAAGCCCCCTTCAATCGTCGGCGCCCCAGGAAATTTCCGATGTGATCTGCGACAAATGCGGCAAGCCCACGGCGGTCAAGATGGGTCGTTTCGGTAAATTCTTGGGTTGCACCGGCTATCCCGACTGTAAAAACATCATGAAATACAAGACGCCCGCGAAATAGGGGGCATCCTTGAGAATGGTTTCTATCCTATGACGACCCACCCCGGACCCATCACCGTCATCGGCGGGGGACTGGCGGGCTGTGAGGCGGCATGGCAGCTCCTCCGTCGCGGACATCAGGTTCGGCTGCACGAGATGAAGCCCGCCTGTTTTTCACCGGCCCACACCTCGCCTCAACTGGCCGAATTGGTATGCAGCAACTCCCTGCGTTCCAACTCGCCGGACAATGCCGTCGGTCTCCTCAAGGAGGAAATGCGGCAGTTGGATTCGCTGCTCATGACAGCCGCCGACGCCACGGCGGTTCCCGCCGGCAAGGCCCTGGCCGTCGATCGAAACGCCTTTTCCCGGTTCATCGAAGCGCGGCTGGCCGATGAACCGGGTCTTTCGATCCGGCGCGGCGAGGTCCAAACCATTCCGGAATCAGGGGTCACGATCATCGCGACCGGTCCCCTCACCTCCGATGCCCTCGCCCGCGAAATCGCCGGAATCACGGGCAGCGAGTATCTCTACTTCTACGATGCCATCTCCCCGATTGTCGAGGCCGAGTCCCTTGACCGAAGCCGGGTTTTTGCCGCCTCCCGCTACGGCCACGGCGAGGCCGACTATCTGAACTGTCCCCTGGATCGGGAGACCTACGAATCATTCTGGCAGGCCCTGACGGAAGCCGAAGAGGTCCCGCTGCATGCCTTCGAAACCCTGAAATGCTTCGAGGGCTGTCTCCCCGTCGAGGTCATCGCCAAGCGGGGAATCGCAACCCTCGCCCATGGGCCGATGAAACCGGTGGGTCTCATCGATCCGGCAACGGGAAAACAACCCTATGCCGTGGTTCAGCTTCGCCGTGAGGACAAAGAGGGGAACCTTTACAATATCGTCGGTTTTCAGACCAAAATGACCTGGCCGGACCAACGGCGGGTTTTCCGGATGATTCCCGGCCTGGAAAATGCCGAATTCGCCCGCTACGGGAGCATCCATCGGAACACCTTTCTCAATGCCCCTTCCCTTCTCGATGCCACCCTCCAGCTCCGTTCACGACCGGGACTTTTTTTTGCCGGACAGATCACGGGAGTGGAAGGATATGTGGAGTCCGCGGCAATGGGACTCCTGGCGGGAATCAATGCTTCCCATCTCCTGACTACAGGCGGCGGGATAGCCCCGCCGCCACCGGAAACCGCCCTGGGAGCCCTTGTCGGTCATCTACAGAACGCCGACCGCAAGACCTTTCAACCCATGAACGTCTCCTTTGGACTGTTCCCTCCCCTGCCGGGAAGGGTCAAGAAAAAGGACAGGGGACTTCTCTATGCCCGACGCGCCCTTACCGCGCTTGCGTCCTGGCCGCCGCTGAGCGAAAGCAAAAGCCCCTTGACAGAACCGCCCAGTGTGTTATGAATTGTAAAAATGTATTACGGGGTGATTGATGTCTGAACTGGTTCGCTTCGGGGTATCGCTGGAAAAGACCCTTCTGGAGCAGTTCGATACCCTGAACCGGGAGAAGAAATACACCAACCGGTCCGAGGCCTTGCGGGATATGATCCGCCGGGAGCTGGTGCAAAAGGCGTGGCGGGAGGGTCGGGAAGTGGCAGGCGCGATCACGTTGATCTACGACCATCACACGCGCGACCTCATGGCAAAGGTGACGGATACCCAGCATGATTTTCAGAGGTTGATCATCAGCACCCAGCATATCCACCTGGATCACCATCACTGTCTGGAGATTATCGCAGCCCGGGGCATGGCCGAAGAGGTGCAGCTGCTTGCCGATGCCCTCATGTCCATCAAGGGGGTGTGCCACGGCACCTTGAGCATGTCCAGCACGGGTCGCGAAATCGGATAGGGAGTTTTTTTTGCTCACCCGGTGCCACGAATCACCGATTCATGTCATAAGCAGGCTGACCGACGGGCCTTCAGGAATCCAACGCCGTTCGTTCCCGAACCCCAGCACCTCGGTTCAGCCCCTGGTTAAAAGGAGGCTTACGATGCATATGGCCGATGCCCTGCTTTCCCCGACCGTCGGGACGGTGCTTTGGGCCGGAACGGTTGCCGTGGGAGGCGTTGCCTCCCAAAAGCTCAAGGAAAGAATCGACGACCGGCTGATCCCCCTGATGGGAGTTCTCGGCGCCTTCATCTTTGCCGCCCAGATGATCAATTTCACGATCCCCGGGACAGGATCGAGCGGACATCTGGTAGGCGGCATGCTCCTCGCCATCCTGCTGGGCCCTCATGCCGCTTTTCTGGCGCTGGCCTCGGTTCTGACGGTTCAGGCGCTCTTTTTCGCCGATGGAGGTCTGTTGGCCTTGGGCTGCAACATCTGGAATCTGGGATTCTATCCCTGCTATCTGGTTTATCTCCTTCTCTACAAGCCACTGGCCGGCGAGGAGCGCCATTCCGGTCGCGTGACGATCGCCTGCATCCTAAGCGCGGTGGCCGCTTTGCAGTTGGGCGCCTTTTCGGTTGTCCTGGAAACGCTTCTGTCCGGCAGAAGCGAACTGCCCTTCGGCGCCTTTGCCCTCCTCATGCAGCCGATCCACCTGGCCATAGGAATTGTGGAGGGTGTCGTGACGGCGGGAATCATCGGCTTCATCAGAGCCGCGCGGCCCGAAACCTTCGCAGCCATCACCGGCCGACCGGTTCCATCTCCTGTTTCGCGCGGACAAATCCTGATCCTGTTTGCAATTCTCACCGTCTTTACCGGCGGATCGCTCTCCTGGTTTGCCTCGACCCATCCCGACGGCCTGGAATGGGCAATCGAAAAAATGACGGGACGGGAAGAACTGCCGGAGCCGGGAAACGGCATCACCGCAGCCCTCAAAGACCTCCAAGGCAAGACGGCATTCCTGCCCGACTATGGCTTCAAAGCTGCGAAAAGCAGTCCCCAACACGATTCCGGGACGCCCGTTCACCCGCGAATTGATCCGGCAACCTCCGTCGCCGGCATGACGGGCGCGGCCATAGTCCTTTGCCTGATCGGGATTATCGGGCTAACCATCCGGTCTGTCCGGATGCGAAAAAAAGACGAAAAGACAATTTCATGACCTTCGATGCGCAGTATTTCGATCTTGGCCGACTGGACCGGCTCTCCTATGGACAAACCCCCGTCCATCGCCTCGACGCGAGGGGCAAGGTGGTCATGACCGGTCTTTTTCTTTTCGCCGTCGTTTCCTTCCCCATCTATGACGTGGCGGGGCTGGCCCCTTTCTTTCTCTACCCGGTGTTCCTGGCAAGCGTAGGAGGGATCCCGGCCCGGTTCATCCTCTGGAAAGTTCTCCTCGTCTCCCCTTTCGCGTTCGGCATCGGAATATTCAATCCCTTCCTGGACACCCGGACCGTGGCGGTCATCGCCGGTCTGCCCATATCGGCGGGACTGCTGTCTTTCCTTTCCATCATCCTGAAATTCGTGCTCACGGTCAGCGCTACGCTCCTGCTCATCGCGACCACTTCCTTTCCCGGTATTTGCCACGCACTCCGGCGCCTGGGCTGCCCGGCAATCTTCATTTCGCAACTCCTCTTTTTGTATCGCTATCTCTTTGTCCTTGCCGAGGAAGCGATGCGGATCACCCGCGCGCGGGATCTGCGCTCTTTCGAAAGGCGCGGCCGGAGCGCGTCCATTTTTGTCCGCCTCGCGGGAACCCTCCTGATCAGGACGCTGGACCGCGCCGAACGGATCTATCGGGCCATGCTCTCCCGGGGCTTTGCCGGAGACATCCCGACTCTCCGTCGATCACAGCTGACCCTCGGTGATCTGACCTTTGCAGCAACGACGACGCTCCTTTTGGCTCTTTTTCGCTTCTTTCCCCTGGCCGAAGACCTCGGCCGTCTGGCCCGGAGGTTTCTGGCATGAGCCATCACATCATCGAATTTAGGGACGTCAAATACCGTTATCCCGATGGGACAGAGGCCCTCTCGGGAATCAGCTTCCGGATCACCCATGGGGAATCGGTAGGGATCGTCGGCGCCAACGGCGCCGGAAAATCGACGCTCATGCAGCAGATGAACGGCTGCCTCTTGCCGACCGCAGGCGAAGTCACGATCGGAGATCTGCGCCTGACGTCGGCAACGCGCCGGGAAATCCGCAGAAAGGTCGGCGTCGTTTTCCAAAACCCCGACGACCAGCTCTTCATGCCTACGGTCTTCGACGACGTCGCTTTCGGCCCCCTGAATCTTGGACTCGACGAATCCCAGGTGGAAAAAAGGGTTCGCTGGGCACTCGCTCAGGTCAACGGCCTGTCCCTGAAGGACAAACCGCCGCACCACCTCTCGGCGGGGCAAAAGAGCGCCGTCGCTATCGCCGCCGTGATGGCCATGGAGCCGGACATTCTGGCGATGGACGAACCGACGGCAAATCTGGACCCCCGATCGCGGCGGGCTCTGATCAGGCTTCTTCAGACCTTCCGACACTCCAAGCTCATCGCCTCTCACGATCTCGACCTGATCCTCGATGTGTGCGAGCGCTGTCTGGTCATTCGGGAGGGCCGCGTCGTTGCCGACGGACCTTCCGCAACGATTCTCGCCAATGGAGCGCTTCTGGAACAGAACAGTCTGGAACTGCCCCTTTCCCTCCAGCGGCACGGAACCGTCAGGCAGCAACAGTTTCCGGGGTGAAGCCGCGCCGCTTGAGCTCTTCCAGGAGCAGGGCCTCCATCGCCGGGAAGCGACCCTTCACCGTCGAGGTCATTTCCAGGTCCATATCCCCGTAGCTTTCGGGTATAATGCAGAGAAACACGATTTCCGGACACTCCCCCAGCATCTCCGCCTTGCAGAGAACATCGGGAAACTTCACCTCATGGGCCGACGTGGGCGGCGGCAGGCGGTCGGCCAACTCGTCGCGGGTGAACCGGTAGAGGGAGCCAGGGGTATCCGCAGTCTTGAGGCAGTCGATGACGATGAGGGCATCACAGCTGCACACCGTATCCAGAAGGGCATAGCCCATGGTCCCACCGTCGACGATGGCGACCGACGGAGGCAACTGGCGGCGTGCTTCGAACCAGCGGACAAAATGAACCCCGAACCCTTCGTCGCCCAGGAGGATGTTGCCGAGTCCCAGGATGGTGAGCGCTTTTGGCTTAGTCATGAACGCCTCAAAAAAAAGGGGAGACATCCCGGGTCCCCCCTTCGGTGCTTCCTGATCGTTGACGTCCTCAATCCGGAGATTGCCTGAACATGATGCCGCTGACCATCGACGAGATCCGGCCTTCCTTGAAGGTGATATCGTACCAGACGGCCATGTAGACGTGAATCACGATGAAGAGGATAAACCCCCACATGAGGATGTGGTGGAGCCAGCGCACCGTGGACAAGCCTCCCAGCCAGTTTTCCAGCGGTTTGAGGAGCATGTAGACAAAGGCCGTCAGCCCCGCATCGTAGCCCGCTCCCATAAGGATGAGGCCGGTCAGGAGGATGAGCAGGATCATCAGAAAGAGCGTGACATAGGCCCCGGCCTGGAGCGGTCCGTAGAGCTGGTGGTTCCCCGGCGCCTTCCGGGAAAGGTAGGCGTAATAGCAGGCTTGGCGGAAGGCGTCTTTCGGATTCAGACAGGCGGAAAAATCCCGCCAATCGGCATGGAACCGCGAGAAGAAGGCCAGGTAGAGCCGCCAGATCGAGAGGAATCCCAGAAGAACACCGCAGAGGATGTGCCAGAAGCGGACCTCGCCCATGAACATCTTGTTCACCGTGTCGCCCGGATAGACGGTGAACGGCGCGGCGATGTAAACGCCCGTCGGGATGAGGGCCACGATGACCAGGGCCATGAGCCAGTGGTTCCAGCGCAGGGCCGCGGACCATTCTTTGGTGGGTGCGATTTTTTCCACAGCGGCCTCCTTTCAGGACACCTTGAACTGCCGGATCGTGTCCGATTTGGGATCGATGATGTGGACCGCACAGGCCATGCAGGGGTCGAAAGAGTGGATCGTCCGGAGGATCTCCAGGGGCTGATCCACCTTGGCCAGTTTCGTCCCGATGAGGGATTGCTCGTAGGGTCCGCGTTTCCCCGCCTTGTCGCGGGGGGAGCAGTTCCAGGTCGAGGGCACCACGGCCTGATAGTTGGCGATCACTTTATTTTCGATCCTGAGCCAGTGGCCCAATGCGCCGCGCGGCGGTTCGGTCATGCCCCGCCCTTCGCCCTTGTCGGGGACATCGCAGCGGGTCCAGGTGCGGGTGTCGCCGGCCTTGATATTGGCCACGAGTTCGTTCACCCATCCTGCGATATGGTCCCCGACGTATTTCGTTTCCAGGGCGCGGGCCGCCGTCCTGCCCAGGGTCGAAAAGAGGACTGTCGCGGGCAGTCCCGTGGCTTTCAGGGTCGAATCGACAAGCCCTTTGATCTCCTTGTGACCCTGGCTGTAGGCGACCAGGAAGCGGGCCAGGGGGCCCACCTCGTAGGGTTCGTTTTCGTAGCGGGGCGCCTTGCACCAGGTGTACTTTTCGTTTCCCTTGAGGTGCCCCTCCTTGTCGTAACCCGTATACTCGGGTTCCGTGGTGCCCTGGTAGGGATGCTGGGAACCCGACGCCTTGTACCAGGCATGGGTCACTTCTTCGGTGATCTTCGCTTCGTCGAGCGCAAGAGATTTGGCCAGGTCGCGGTTCTTCACGACGCCCCGGGGGAAGAGGAGCTTCTGCCAGTCGTCGTCCAGGGGGAAGCCGCCGTAGGCGAGGTAGTTCTTCACGCCGCCGCCGATTCCCTGAAGCCCTTCTCCCTTATAATAGGTTGCGGCGATGAGGACATCCGGAAGGTAGGCCGTCTCCACAAAGGCCATGACCTCCTTGAGACGGAAGAGATACTCCGCAAGGCGATGGGTGGCCAAAAGGTCCATGACCGAGGAGATGCCGCCGACGACCAGGGTTTGGGGATGGGGGTTCTTGCCCCCGAAGATCGCCATCATCTGCGCCCCGATTTTGGAGATCTGTAGGGCGTCCAGATAATGGGAGACGATCACGAGATTCGCCTCAGGGGGCAGTTTGAAGGAAGGGTTGCCCCAATAGGCGTTCGCAAAGGGGCCCAAGCGTCCCGACTGGACGAACTTGGTGAGCCGCTCCTGGACCGCCTTGTAGTGCGTCTCCGAACAATTGAAGGGGTTGTTGCTATAGGCCTTGGCCAGGTCGACGGCCTTTTTGGGGTCCGCCTTCAGGGCGCTGACCACATCCACCCAGTCCAGGCCGTGGAGATGGTAGAAATGCATAATGTGGTCCGTCAGGTACTGGGCGCCGTTGATGAGGTTGCGGACGATCCGCGCGTTGGCCGGCGGCTTGACCTTGAAGGCGTCTTCGCAGGCCAGAATCGCTGCTTCGTAGTGGGCATAGGTACAGACGCCGCAGAAACGCTGGGTCATCAGCCCCGCGTCACGCGGATCCCTCCCCTTGAGGATCGTTTCGATGCCCCGCCAGAGGGTGATGCTGCTCCAGGCGTCCCGGATGACGTTCTGTTCGTCCACCTCAACTTCGATTCGCAAGTGCCCCTCGATCCGCGTGATGGGATCGACGATGATTCGCTTCGCCATGGCTTCCTCCCGGTCCTATTCCTTAGGGGACGTCTCGTCCCGATCGTCCTGCCGCATGTGCTTGTAGGCGGTCACCCCCGCATGGGCGGCAATGCCTGCCGCAGTGGCCCCCAGGAGCGCCATGCCGATCGTATCGACGGTCTTCTCGCCGCCGCCGAGCGTCTTATCATCGATCGGCTTTTCCAGGGGCGCCATGGTGTCCCAGAAGGCCGGCTCCGTGCAACCCATGCAGCCGTGGCCGCCCATGATCGGCCAGGAAACGGCGTCGTTGAAGCGGACCTTGCCGCAGTTGGCGAAGGTGTAGGGGCCCTTGCAGCCCATCTTGTAGAGACACCAGCCCTTGGTGGCGCCTTCGTCTCCCCATTCCTCGACAAATTCCGCGGCGTCGTAATGGGGACGCCTTTCGCAGTAGGAGTGGATGCGCGCGCCGTAGGCCCAGACCGGCCGTCCCAGCCCGTCTAGGGCAGGCAGACCGCCGAACATGAGGAAGTGAAGGAGGGTGCCCACGAAGTTGATCGGATTCGGCGGGCAGCCGGCAATATTGACGGTCCTGATCCCCAGAACCTCGCCGACCCCGGCGGCGTCGGTGGGGTTGGGCTTGGCGGCCTGGACATTGCCGAAGGAGGAGCAGGCCCCGATGCAGACCACGGCGGCTGCCTTGCTGGCGACCTCCTTGCCGATCTCGATGCCCGTCTTCCCCTTGGGGCCGAGGCGCAGGTAGTTCCCGTCCAGCCCCTGGGGCAGGGCCCCTTCGATGACGCAGATGAACTTGCCGGCGAAGTCCGTCAGGCACTTCTGGAGGTTCTGCTCCGCCTGGTCGCCGGCGGCGGCCATCAGGGTTTCATGGTATTCAAGGGAAATCGTATCGAGCAGGACGCTGTCCACGTTGGGGTAACTGGTTCGGAGAAAGGCCTCGCTGCACCCCGTGCATTCGGCGAAATGAAGCCAGACCACGGGGAGGCGGCTGAACTGCTCGGCCGCCTGGGCCACCAGCGGTTTGAAGAGGGGCGGCAGCATGAGGAGCGCCGTCGTCGCGGAGGTCCATTTGATGAACTCCCGGCGGCTGATTCCGCGCTCCGCGAGCGTCTCCCGAAGATCGACCCTGGGCTTCGGCAAGACCTTGTCCATTTGTTCCAGGTGGCCCCGGCTGTAGGCGACCCACTGGTCATACTGTTCTCTGACCTTTTTTTCGTATAAGGGATCTTTTTTCGTGCCCATGTCTCCCCCTTTCACTGGGAACTGAAAAATGGCGCTGCTCGTTGCGTCTAAAAACCTTTTGCCCCGAATATCCCGACAATCATTGCGAAAAAACCAGATTGCACATCTTTGCGTCCCCATGGTAAAATTGAGTCGTATCTTAAAGAGCTTCTCTTGCTTCTTCATCTCTACATGTCATTATTGACATATATTCGATATATACCCTAGAGTCTCATTATCTACAAGAAATAATTAAAAGCAACTAGTAAACAAATCATAGGATAATGGTAATGAAAAATTAGAGTTGCAAGTGGGTTGACCGTCGGTTTGCTTTCGGTTAGCTTATGGACGATGCGCAGGTGGGGCGTCCTGCAACAACGCGGTTACGGATTCCCAAAGGAAGAGGGTTTTCCGGTGATTGTCTCCGGCAGCTCGGTTTTCCGGCTTTTCTGAAAGGAGGCGTGACAAACAATGGAGATGGCGAAGATTACCATCAACGGCCAAGCGATCAGCGCACCCTTTGGAAGTACCATTCTCCAGGCGGCACTACAGGGCAAGATCGATATTCCGACGCTCTGCAATCACCCCGCATTGCGACCGGCGGGGTCCTGCCGCATTTGTGTGGTGGAAGTCAAGGGTCAGCGCGTTTTGCAGACCGCCTGCACCTTCCCGATCACGGACGGCATGGAGGTGCAAACCGAATCCCCCCGCGTCGTCGCCGCTCGAAAGCTGGTCATCGATTTGCTCTTTTCGGAGCGGAACCACTACTGCCCTTTTTGCGAAATGAGCGGGAACTGCGAACTGCAAGCGCTGGGTTATCGCTATGGCCTTGACCACTGGGTTTATCCCACCTACACCCGTGCGTTTCCTCTAGACGCCTCTCACAAGTACCTTCTCATGGACCACAACCGCTGCGTTCTTTGCGGAAGGTGCATGCGCGGATGCAGCGAGATCGTGGCCAACCATACCCTGGGATTACGGCAGCGCGGAGCAAGAAGCATGGTGTCCGCCGACATGGGCATGCCTTGGGGGGATTCCACCTGCATCGTCTGCGGCACCTGTGCACAGCTCTGCCCTACCGGCACCTTGACCGACAAGCGCAGCGCCTATGCGGGACGAAATATCCAGATGCAATATATCGAAACCGCTTGCAGCCAATGCAGCATCGGCTGCGGTATGAAGATCGTTACCCGCAACGGCGCCGTCCAGAGGATCGAAGGCAACTGGGGTGCCGCGCTCAATGGCGGTCTCCTCTGCCAACGGGGCCGTTTCGCTCCCCTTTTCGACAGGCGAGAACGGTTGCGGACCCCTTTGTTGAAGCGAAAGGGTCGTCAGGAGCCGGCAAGCTGGGAGGAAGCCTTGCAGGTCGTCGGCGAACGGCTGAGCGGGACTGACGGAAACCTAGGAGTGCTGGCCACCACCAACGCCACGAATGAGGCTCTGTTCATGGTGGGAAGCTTGTTTCGCGACCACTTGCAATCCAAGAACATCGGCCTTCTGAATGACCTCTGCCCCGAGTGGTTCGGAAAGCCCACCGGCACCTTCGGCGATCTTTTGAAAAGCGACCTGATTGTCCTGGCAGGCGCCGATCCGGCCAAGGATCAGCCGGTCGCCTCCTTTCTGGTGAAGCGATCCATCGATAGCGGCGGCCGGCTCATCGTCGTGGACGGGGAGGAAAACGGACTGGCGCCCTTTGCTTTCCTGCGGCTTGGAATAAATGAAATCGGGCAGGCCGTGGAGATTGCCGAACGCGCCGAAAATCCGGTCATTCTTTACGGCGCCGGTCTCACGAAACGGGCCGCCGAATCCTTGAAGCAGGTCCAAGGGAAAGCGCTCTTCATCGCCCTCGAACAGGGATATAATACCCGTGCCGCGAAAGACTATGGGCTCAAGGGATCGTTCAGCCCCTCAGCCGCCAAGGTCCTCTATCTTCTCCTTGGGGAACAAAGCTGGGACAGCGGTGATCTTTTTGCCCAGGTCGGCAAGGAAACGTTCGTCATTGTCCAATCCAGTTTCGTCTCTCCACTCACCCGGCAGGCCGATGTCGTGCTGCCCATGGCTATCTGGTCGGAACGGGCAGGCAGCCTGACCAATACGGTGGGAGCGGTGCTGACGACCAACCGGGCGATCGATCCGACAGGAGAGTCCAAAGCGGATTGGGAGATTCTCCGCCTCATCGCAGATAAGCTGGGCATCAACATGGGTTCTTCATTGAGTGAATCCACGGCTCGGGAAACCCGGAAATAGACGACATAGGAGAATCGGATATGAAAAAGGTCAAGATTGCCACCGACTGGCTGGCCGGCTGCGCGGGATGTCACATGTCGCTTCTGGATATCGATGAACGTATCGTGAAGCTCCTGGATGCCGTGGAGTTCACCTCCTCTCCGGTCACGGATCTCAAGCATCCGCCCAAAGAGGGCGTCACCGTAGGCATCCTGGAGGGGGCCATCTGCAATACGCACAATATCGAGGTCGCCAAACAGATGCGCGAGCGGTGCCAAATCCTCATCGCCGTCGGCGACTGCGCCACCTTCGGGGGGGTTCCTGCGATGCGCAATCTCGTGGGCACCGATGTGGCCCTCCGACGCGCCTATCTGGAAACGGAAAGCGTGGTCGACGGTCTGATTCCGGACTCCGAGGAACTGGGAAAGCCGCTCGCCATGGTCACCGCCGTGGACAAGGCGGTCAAGGTCGATCTTTTCGTCCCCGGTTGCCCGCCCCGAGCGGACGCTTTTTTCTATGCCTTGACGGAACTGCTTGCCGGGCGTACCCCCGTGGTCCTGCCGCCCGCCCTTTTCACCTATGATTAGAGGAGAGACTGCCATGGGTGCAAGAAAGATCACCATCGAACCGGTGACGCGTATCGAAGGACACGGAAGGGTCACCATCCACCTCGACGAGCAAGGGCAGGTGAAAGAAACTTTTTTCCATGTCGATGAATTCCGCGGTCTGGAAAAATTCTGTGAAGGCCGCCCCTATTACGAAATGACTCAGATCACGCAACGAATCTGCGGAATCTGTCCGGTCAGCCATCACCTGGCTGCGGCGAAGGCCTGCGATGCAGTGGCCCGCGTGGAACCGCCGCGGCCGGCAAAATTGCTCCGCGAGTTGATCCACATGGGACAGGTGGTCCAGTCGCATGGCATGCACTTCTTCCATCTGGCGGCACCCGATCTGCTGCTCGGATTCGACGCCGATCCCGCGGAGCGGAACGTCTTCGGCATCATCCGAGCAAATCCCGAGCTGGCCCTCAAAGCGGTGAATCTGCGCCGTTTCGGGCAACAGATCATAGAAAGGCTGGGAGGCAAGCGCATCCACCCCAATTTCACCGTCGCCGGCGGCGTCAATGCCGCACTGACCGCCAAAGACCGTCAGGAGATCGCAGCGGAACTGCCGACGATGCTCGCTACAGCCCAAGAAGCGATCGGCATCATCAAAAGCTGGATGGATGCCAACCGGGAGTGGGTCTCCACCTTCGCCGCCTTCCCCTCCGGTTATATGGGACTGGTGGACGAGGAGGGCGGGCTCCAGCTCTATGACGGCGAGATCCGGGTGAAGGACGATCAGGGGAAATTCATCGCCCAGTTCAAGCCCGAGCATTACCTTTCCCACATCGCCGAGCATGTGGAGCCCTGGTCCTTCCTCAAGTTTCCCTATTTACGCAAGCTCGGCTGGCCGAAGGGAATCTACCGTGTCGGTTCGCTGGCCCGGATGAATGTGGTCGACCGGATCGGCACCCCTCTGGCCAATGAGGAGTTCCGCCTGTTCCGGCAGCTCAATGGCGAAAAGCCCGTTGAAGGCTCGCTCTACTATCACTATGCCCGACTGATCGAAACGCTCTATGGCCTGGAGCGGATCGGCCAGCTGCTGGACGATCCGGAGATCCTGAGCAATGACGTCCGCACGGCCCCCTGGGAAACGCACGTCCCCAGCCAAGGGGTGGGGGTGATCGAGGCCCCCCGGGGCACTCTCTTTCACGACTATAGCACGGACGAAAACGGCTTGCTCACCCGGGTCAACCTGATCGTGGCCACGGGCAACAACAATTGGGCAATGCATCTGGCCGCAGGACAGGTCGCCAAAACTTACGTGGACGGCACCAAGCTGACCGAAGGGATGCTCAACCGGGTGGAAGCGGCAATCCGTTGTTACGACCCCTGCCTGTCCTGCTCCACCCATGCCATCGGCCGGATGCCGCTTGAAGTCACCCTCGTCGCCGCCGACGGCGCCATCCTGGACCGGGTGGCGCGGGGAAATGGATAAAGCCGAAGCAATGCGGAAGACCGTTCCCGAAGTGCCTCTCGCCTGCACCTCGCAGCCATCGCTGCCTCGTGCGTTGATTGTCGGATACGGCAATATCGACCGCGCCGACGATGGGATCGCCTTTGAGGTGATCAACACCCTGCGCCGTCATCAGAGCCGGGCGCCATTGGGCGACGAAGACACGGGTCTCGAAGCGCTTGGCACAGAGATCGATACCGTTTTTCTCTCCCAGCTCACACCGGAACTCCTGGAGACCCTGCGCGATTACGACCACATCATTTTCGTCGACGCCCACGTCTACCCCGACATCGGCACACTCCACTGCCGGGACATTCTGCCGGAAGGAGCCCCCTCCATCCTGATCCATCACCTCACCCCGGAAATACTCCTGGCGTTCCTCAAGGCCCTTTATGGAAGAGACCCCCTTGGCCACCTGGTTTCCCTGCGCGGCTACGATTTCGATTTTCACCGTCACCTTTCCGCAAAAGCCAAGCGGTGGTCGAAACAGGCGGTCCAGTACATCGAACAATGGCTGAGCGCCCACGGCCACGGGGAATGGAGATAGGAAGATTCAGCCATCGGGACAGAAGGGCCGGCGACGCCTGCATACCTTCAAGCCCAACAGCCGCCTACAGAAATATCGTCTGACCGACAAGGGTCGCCAGTGGCTGGCGCAAAAGGGGGGATTGGTCGCCCAATACCCTAAAAATATTCAGAATGAACTTGTGCCCCCAAGAAAGATCGGTGCCGGATTCGAGCGGTACAACAGGGTGGACGGGAACGATGCCCTTGACGTCTACAGGCGGCTTGAGGAATTCCTGACACCGAGCGGGCCGGTGCAGGAAGTTACTGCAATAGTACTGTAGAGCCCTTTTGGGCAATAAAAAAGGGACCCGTAAGTCCCTGATTTTGTTTGGTAGCGGGGAGAGGATTCGAACCTCTGACCTTTGGGTTATGAGACGGATGAAACGGATAAAGCAACATAAACGACATTTGAGATTACCACCACAAATTAAGGGCTTGAGCTTATTTCTTAGAAATGACTATAACACAGAAAAAAGCCCTTTTGAAGGGGTTCCGTTAGAAATCCGTTAGAAAGATTTTGACGGTAAGAACGTTCCGAAGCATTCGGAACCTGGTCCAAAAAATAAGCGACGGCCCGCAACAAAAAAGGCATCCCGATGGGTTTTTCGGGGTGCCTTTTTCATGTCCAGATCACTTCCCCTGCGAGGGAGTGAAGATCGTCGGAAGAATCCCAGCCCCCTCCCCTGCCTGAGGACTGTGGCACCGAGTGCGGTAATCCGTTCGAAAGCGACGAGGTCTTCTTTGCTAATGCAAAAGTAGCATAATGATGATATATTGACCCAGAAGGAGGTGAAGATCATGAAAATTTACTCCACGGTCGTTTCCGGCAAGGAGGTCAGCAAGTTCATCCGGATTCCCGATGAGTTCAAGGAGACGGAACTGAATGTCGTCGTGCGCCCTGTGCGGAAGAAGAAGGAGCGTTTTGCCGGGCTGTTCATGAATCCCGTTCGGGTTAAAAGGGTATCCATTCCCTCCAAGGACGAAATCCATGAACGATAGCCGTGTCTTTCTGGACACCAACATCTTCCTCTATGCCGCGCTGGAAGACGATTTTCAACAGGGGAAGAGGACGGACGCCGTCAATCTGCTGAAGGGCCTCAATGACAAGCTTGTCTACGTCAATACCCAGGTCCTCAATGAGTTCTACAGCGTCATGCTGCGCCATGGGGCAAGCGACGATGCGATCCGGGACCGTCCCGACGCGATCATCGGGGAAACAAAGGTCTCCGTGATCACGGTCAAGACAATCAAGCGCTGTTGGGACATCAGGATGAAATACCATTACAACTACTGGGACTGCCTCATCCTGGCGTCGGCCCTAGAGCACGATTGCGACATTCTCTATACCGAGGATCTTCAGAACGGCCAAATCCTCGAAAAATCCCTGAAGATCGTCAACCCCTTCGCCCCGTAACCTCCTCCTTCTTTCCCGCTGATCCTCACCACAAAAAAATCAAAAGCCATGGCCGCATTAATCCTCTCTGCGCGGCTGTTATGCTGGGTGATGTGATCCTTCGGAACTACCCTTCCCCTACCTCGCGCTCGTCGTGTTGTTGGTTTTCGCCTTGTGCACCTCTTTTTATATCAGCCCCGCTGCAAGGCGGCTCCGAGTAGTTGCGGAAACGCCGGGAGCGGGGAAAGAGGCGGAACGCCGATACGAATCAGCCCTGCTTCAAGTTGAGCCAACCCGCCCTGCCCTATCGGAACAACGCCTCGATGGTTGTCTTTTTGATCTTTTGACCTGGGTTTTCGGAGCGCCCGGCCGGACGGACCCGGCCACAGGGCGGGACCGTCCGGCGCCCTGGAATCCGCGCAGCGGTTTCGAGGGCGAGGGCTCGAATCAGGGAGACGTGTCTCGACCGGAGCGAAGCGGAGGGCGAGTCACGGCGACCGAAAAGAAACTGATCGCCCGCGGCCGCCTGTCTCCGACGCAGGAGGGGACAGGCGGTTTAGCGGGCCACCTCGGCGCAGGAGGCGCAGCGTCCGTGGTTTTGCGGCGCGGAGCCGACTGCGCAAAAGCCCGAGGACCGGCAGTCCGAGCGCAGCGAGGTCTGCCGGGACCGGACAAAGAGAAGAAAACCGGAGGGCCTAGGCAGTCAGCGCGCAGCGCCTGTCTGCCGACGGCCCGGAGCACCAAGCAAAGGCGGCCGAGCGGAGCGTCCGCGGGGTTATGCGGTCGCGGAGCCGGACGCAACGCCCGAGGACCGGCAGTCTGAGCGCAGCGAAGTCTGCCGGGACCGGGCAAGGGAAAGTACCGAATGCCGGAGGGGCGGGCCGGTCGCCGCGCAGCGGCCGTCCGGCCTGGCCCGGAGGCAAGGAGGGAGCCCCCTGGGGCGGACGGGTGCGGTGGCAAGCGGCCGAAGGGGCGGCGCGGAGCGCAGCGCAGCCCGGCCACGACGGACGATGGCGACCGCGAGGGAGGGCCGGGGAGAAAGACGCGGCAGGCGGTGCACCAAGCCGGCAGGGAGCGACGCCTCGGCGCGACCCCGGCGACTGCAACGACAGCCGCCTACCGAACAGATCAGTGAAACGAGCACGCAGAGCCAGCCGAGCCGGTTGCGCACAAAGCATGCGGCCGGGAAATAAAACACCGCGCGAGGATCAGCAAGGGCGGTGCCGGACCTGGGGCAGAGGAAAGGGCCGGCGACGCCCTTGCCCGAGTGCGGAAGGGAAAGATGCAGGCGGCGTGACAGGGCTGGGGCAGAGGAATGCCCTGGCGCGCCGCCTGCCTACCGCCTGATGGGGTGGCGGGCGGGAATTCCCCCTCCGGGGGAGACAGGGGGGGAGAGGGAAAGCTGCAAGGGACGTGACGGCCGGACTTATGGCCGGCGCGGCCCTTGCCTACCCTTTAGTGGTGGCGATCCAAGAGTTGAGAATCACCATTGATGGCCGTCGCCTACACTTATGTCGATCTGGCCCGGTAGGGTATCGGGCGCCAATCACAGGATGCTTGTATTCACGTTTCGCTTTGGGCAGGCTCTGTATAGATTCCACAAATTGCCTCCCGTCCTGTAAACTTTGAGCGGTCCACAGCCGGGAGGTTCTCTTACCGGCGCTGTCACACGCTACGCGCCCCCCGGCGGGGCAGGAGAAATTATTATTTCTCGCAGTAAGTCTTGAAAAGCGCTCGGCGAAGGTGGTCGGCATACAATACAGCTGCCGGATTGTGACCCGTAACCCTATCCTTGACGATAAGCGTAGAAACCGGGGCTTTCGACTTCTGCGTGAAAAGGATATCGTGGCCCAGGCACAAGCCCAGGAGATAATTCAATTGCGTGCCCTCCTGGTTGCAGATCTCCGCCTGCGCAATCGGGTTGCAGGTGAGTCCATGATTGTCCTTGGTGGCGAATTTGACGCCCCGTTCTTCCGGAGAGACCTTGCCTATCTGGCAGGCGATAGAAACCACCTCAAATCCTGCCCCTGTGAACAGCTTCGTGATCAACCCCAGTTCCCCAATCAAGCCTACGCAGGAGGCAAGGCCAATCTTCTTTAGCTTCAGCTCCTTGGCGAACTCGATGGCCTCCCTGACACGGGGCCATTTTTCGTAACCGCTCTGGATCACCTTTGCGGCGGCACGGTAGATCTCAAGATTCTCCGGGGTGGCATATTCCTTCTTTGTGGATTCGAGGGCATCCCGGAATCCGGTGGCGGCACACCAATCAGGAATGCCCTCAGGATAGTTTTTTTTGCAATCGAATTTGGTACAGGAACCACAGAGGATGCTATTTTTTTCTTTTGCCACGCTAACGACCTCCTTCATTTATTACCGTTTTATACTCCAATTGAAAACCCTTCAGGAAACATCGACGGTTCAGATTTCAACATCTTTTTCATCTCGTTCCTCCTTTTTCCGGTCATGCCATGTCGATATACCGGGAAAGGGCCTTCTGGAATTCTCTGATTTTCCCTTCCTGGTTGGTTTCGAGTATTTTAGGTACCTCTGCCAGGCACTGGTTGAAGTAGACGCGGACAACCTGCACACCTGCCTTCTTGACGGCAGCAGTAACTGCGGAAACCTGGATCAGGATGTCAAGACAGGGTGCTTCTTTCTCCACCAACTTCTCCAGCCCGCGGATCTGTCCCTCGATTCTTTTGAGGCGGTTCACGATCGCCTTTCGGTTTTCTGTCTCCATATATACCACCGATTTGTCAAGATGCCGTATTATACGTATGTCACCACGCCATTGGCTCTCTCCGGAAAGATATCAAGGGAAATCCAGGGAAATATCCTTTGACACGTCAAGGCACCCCTCCTATACTTCCCGTGTCTCAACAGTGTTTCTACAGGAATCGAATAAAAATCCATGCAGGGAGGACGGGTATGTACACGATTCTGACGATCGGGCTGGAGGAAGCGCGCCGGGTGGTCGAAGCGGCCATAGAGAAAGCATCCGAGATGCCGGAAATGCCGATGACGGTGGCCGTGGTGGATCGTGCCGGCGACACCGTCTATCTGGTGAGGCAGGACGGCGCGAGTTCCCTGACGGTCCGCATGGCCATCAACAAAGCCCGAACCGCAGTCATGCTTACGATGGATACAAAGAACCTCCGGACCGAGCTCGCCGGCGAAGGTCTTTCGGTTGACGAATTCATCGATCCGCTGATGACCTCGATCCCCGGGGGGATCTGTCTGCGGACGGCGGATGGAACGGTCGTCGGAGCGATCGGGACCAGCGGACGGCGGCCTCCTGCCAAAGACAGGGACCAGGAAGTGGCGTTGGTCGGGGCTCGCGCCTTCCAGCAATTCCAAGGACAATGAGCCACACCGGCCGACGGCCTTTTGCATGAGGTAAACGTCCTTCACGCCACCCTCCCGGCGATTGACTTGGGTGTCGGCATCCCGGAAAACTGCACCGAATCCGGCCTGACTCTTAGCACTGAACGCTGTCCGCATTTACGCCTCGAACACCGCGCCGACCTTGCAGAAGACGAACCGGTCCCCGAACTCCTGGGCCATCCGGACGGCCGCCTTCATCCCCGTGCAGTGCGAGACACCGAGGCAGCCGATGGACATCGCCTTCAGATCGCGGATGCTCTCCTCCCGCTGCGCATCCCCGAGCATGCCCAGGTGAGTCCCGCCAAAGACGGTGTGGATCCGAGTTTCGCCGGTCTGTTGCATCGCGTAGCGCAGGGTATTGACGATCCCGGCATGGGCGCATCCCAGGATCACGAAGAGTCCGCCCTCGGCGCGGATAACCACCGAGAGATCCTCATCGAGCGGGTCCTGAATGAAACCCTCTCCCTGCCGGACCAGCGACTTCGGGTCCCCGAGTTCATAGGAGGACGTCCGGGGCACGGCGCCGGTGAGCCAGAGGCCGGGGACGATCTCCCGGAATGCCGCATTCAGATCGAAGCAGGCCCCCTTGCCCTCCAGGATCTCACGCCGGAAGGGAATGCCGCTGTTGCGGAGCAAACCGCCATTCTGTTGTCGATAGCTGTCCTTGAAGAGGCCGGGGTGGGCGTAAATCGGTATCGGACGTCTTAGGTATTCGAGTACCTCCAAAAGCCCGCCGGTATGGTCGTGGTGGTGGTGACTCAGGATGATCCCGAGGATCGAATCCAGATCAACCCCCAGGACTCGGGCATTGTTCACGATGATCTTGCCGGCCCCCGTGTCCAGCAGATAGTTTCCCTGGTCGGTCTCCAGGAAAACGGCCCAACCGTGCTGGGCCAGGACCCCGTTGATGCCGAAGGCATAGTTGTCGACCAGCACCGTCGCTTTGACTTTCATTCCCCCACCTCCCGTTGAATGCCGATAGGGCGACTCCCCGACCGTCGTCCTCTACAGCTATGTGTTACCCATTTTCTTTTACAGACACTTGAACAGCACCGCCTTTACGAAACTTTTCTTCCTTCAGTTTCTTGTAATAAGAGCGATACAATTGAATGGCCGCCAGCGGATTATGGCCCGTGACCCTGTCCTTGGCGACCAGAACGGTACACAGGGCTTCCGAATATCGCATCATCAGCGAATCATGCCCTACGCACAATCCCAGCAGGATGTTGAAATCGGTTTTTGCCTCATTGAGAACTTTTGCCTGGGCAATGGGACTGCACATGGATTCATAACGACCGGGGTTACACTTTTGTTCTTCCTTTACTCCAAGATATTCCTTCGAGGTTCGCCCCACCTTGCACATCACCGAGGCGACCTCAAATCCCTGTTCCTTAAGAATATCCGACACGATTTTCGCTTCATGTCTCAAGCCTCCGCAAAAGGCAAGCCCCAACCGCTTGTAGCCCATCTTGTGCGCCAATTCTATGGTTTCCTGGAATCCGGGCTTTACGGCATATTGTACATGGGGATTGTCCTTCCCCCTATTGACATAACACTCACCTTCCTGAATCGTTGCGTTGAGGGCAAACTGATGAATATCCGGCCGTTTATACTCTTCAATCGCATTTTCGACAGCGCCGCTCATGTTCAGCGTTGGGCAATAGCCAGGTCCCTGCCCGTCCTCATTTCGACAAATGGTCTTTTCAATGGTACAGTCCGCGCAACGGGGAAGCTTGTCTTTTTGATTTTCCATTTTCATCCTTTCGCTACATCCTCGGCTAATGAAATCTGCTCTATCCGACAGAGTGCAAACACCACCGCCGTGGTGGCCGTCATGCATCCCTCGTAAACACCGAACGCATCATTGCCGTTCAGCACCGTCGCCTTGACCGGGAGCGCCACCCGCAAGCCCCGCCTAATAGGCGGGGATAAGGGGTGCAGTCAACAGATTTTTCCTTAACGGGAAGCCCCGCCCTGTGGGCGGGAAGCTTCACTTTCATATTCTTCATTCCCTCAAGATACGGGACCCCTCCTGTGGGTCGGCATTTTCAACCCGGTAGCATCGTCGGAACCGCCAACGAAGGGGTGGCGTTGTTCCATGCCGGACAAGGCTTCCGCAATCGGCCGCCGATCGTCGAAGGTCCTTTTGAGTTCGAGCGTCAACTTCAGGGCATCCCGAAGCACTGTCGGCATTTCACCCAGCCGGGTAAATAATGCATGACCTTCCATCTGCAATCCTTTCAAAAAACACCCCATGGACGACTTCCTGATATCATCCCCGGACGGTTCCAGACCCACCGATTTCCGTGTCGATCGCCAGGGTCTTCCGGTTCTCTCGTCCCAACCCAAGAGCCGGTAGTACTGCCTGACCATCTCCTCCAAATACAGTTTGCCCACCCGGCCCTTGTCCGACCAGTTGACGGGGGAACCGCGGATGAGGCTGCGGTTTGCCCATGGACCAGGCATGACCGGCGGCACTGATCTCGTTGGACCAAGCCTGGTCAGAGGTGCTGATCTCGTCTTCAAGGTCCGCAAAAGCCTTGGTGAAGTGGGTGGCGATCGCCTTTCCGGCCCTCTCGGCATCCCTGTTTTCAATACACTTGAAGATCTTGTCATGCTCCTGTGTGGATTTGTCGATCCGGCGAGGGATATAGAGGGTCTTCAGGATGAAGCGGTTGGTATGGGCATGGATGTTTTCCAGGATCCTGATCAGCCACACATTTTCTGAAGCGCGGAAGATGAGGGAGTGGAATTCACCGTTGGCCCTGATATAGTTATCGACATCCTTCTTCTTGGCCAGTGCCCGCATATCCTCGCAAAGCCTGCGGAGCTCCTCGATCTTCTCGGGGTCGTTCACGATCAGGGGGGTAGCCAGACGGCCCGCCAGGCTATCGAGGTTGATCATGATCGTGTAGGCCTCCTCTACGTCACGCAGCGAGATGGAGGTGACAACGAACCCCTTGTTGCGGTTGGAATTGATGAACCCTTCCGATTCCAGATGCCGCAATGCCTCCCGGATCGGCGTCCGGCTCACATTCCAGCGTTTGCACAGCATCGGCTCCGACAGTTTCATCCCCGGGGGAAAATCCCGGCTGACAATCTCACCCCGGATGGCGTCACATAGATCTTTCAGTGCCACTTTACCCATCCCTCATGCACCTGAGATAGAATCCTGAAGTGCCTGGAGCCTGCAACCGCACCGACACCACAGGGGACAGGGAGCAGTGCTTGTCGGAGGAACGGAACGCCTTCACCTTCAAAACGTGAAGACCACGGCCGCCAGGACCGTCGTGTAGCCGCCGTTCTTCACGATGCTGGACTGGGTCACATTCCTCGTGCCGACGATCTTGCCGCTGATCCGGAAGATCTCCTTCTTTTCGTCCCAGCTCTCGTCCACGTTGAAATCGATGCCGAGCGTCGAGGCCAGCATGGCGGCCGCGAGATCTTCCGCATAGTCCCCTGCCTGTTGTCCGGTCTGGCCGAAGGCGTGATGTTCGCTGATATAGCCATAAGCCTCCTTGTCCGCCGGAACGGCGCAGCCGACCGAGGCGGCCAGAAGCCGTCCCGGCTCGTCGCTGGCACAACGACTCATGACGCAAAAGGTGATCGCGCCGGGCCGGATCTGCCGGATCCCCTCCGCCCGGGAGATGCGCCGGCAGCCCGGGGGCAGGATGCTCGACACCTGCACCAGATTGCACTTCTCGATACCCGCATCCCGGAGCGCCAATTCGAAGGAGTGGAGCGCCACCCGGTGCCTGCCCACCCCCTTGGTCACAAACATCCCCTTGGGAACAAAACCCATGACTCCCCCGGTCCCTTCCCGATCAGTGATCGCAAACATTGGCGCCCGTCGTCAACTCGCCGCGGAGATAGTCGGCCACCACCTTTTCCGGGGCCTCAGAGGCGGCGCCGGTGACCACGTGAATGCCCTTGCCGACAAACAGTTCTTGCGCCCGCGATCCCATGCCGCCGGCGATGATGAGTTCAGCCCCCTGCTCCTGCAGCCAGGTGGGCAAGAGCCCCGGTTCATGGGGCGGGGGAGTGACCAGCGTGGTTTCCAGGATGGCCTTCTTGTCCGCATCCACATCATAGAGGGCGAACTGTTCGCAATGGCCGAAGTGCTGGCATAAAGAGCCGGCCGCCATGGGAACGGCGATCTTCAGTGTCTTCATCTCTTTCTCCTTGCTAGGTTGTGGCAGCGGGGCAATCCGGCTTGTCTCGGGTTTGGTTTGCTCCTGCAACTGCAAAACGGGCTGGATCGCCCGGATGAAGGCCTGGGCGGCCTCCGTCTCCCGGTTAAAATAGACGAAGGGCTTTCCCGCATCGGAGCCACCGACGATCTGCGGTTCGATGGGAATGCGGCCCAGGAACGGCACGCCCATCTGACGGGCCATGGCCTCGCCGCCGCCGCTCTTGAAAATCTCGACCATTTTCCCGCAGTGCGGACAGACCAGGCCGCTCATGTTTTCGATCACGCCCAGAACGGGGATGTGGAGCTGCTTGCAGAAATTGATGGACTTGCGCACATCGTGGAGGGAAAGATCCTGAGGCGTCGTGACGATCACGGCGCCGTCGCTTTCGGGAATGAGCTGCGCCACGGAAAGGGGCTCGTCTCCCGTGCCGGGGGGAAAATCGACGACCAGGTAGTCCAGCTCCCCCCACTCTACCTCCGTCAGGAGCTGTTTGATGACCCCCATCTTCATGGGGCCTCTCCAGATCACCGCCTCATCCGAAGCTCCGAGGGCGAAGCCGAGGGAAACGACCTTGATCCCTCCGGCCGCTTCCAGAGGCATGATCCCACCCCCATCTGCGGATTTGAGCAGCTCCCCCTTCAGATTGAGAAGGGTGGGAACGCTGGGACCGTGAAAATCGACGTCCAGCAGGCCGACCTCCATGCCCTCCATGCCGAGGGCGACGGCAAGATTCACCGCCACGGTGCTTTTCCCCACGCCGCCCTTCCCCGAAAGAACGAGAATCTTGTGTTTGATATCGGACATGCGCCGAACAAGCGCTTCATCCTCCGTGAACATCTTGAGTTTGTCATCGGCCTTGACGCCGCCGGCCGTTCCGCAACCGCTCTTCTTTTCACCGCACTTCATCACTCTTCTAAGACCTCCGCAGTTTCTTATGGTAATTGATCCACCGCCGATCACCGGCACCCTTAAATACGCCGCGATCGTGGCAGAATACTCTCGTACCACCAGGGCAATAATCATAATCCATGCCAGGGGCGACTTATCGGCCTATATAAACAATCTTTAATCAATATGAACAGATGAGGGGGAAGTGATTTCGACAGGCGGAATAGAAGTAGCATTTCTGCTACTCCTATTCCCTTCTTTTATCGCATAAACGCAATCGATAGGGCAAGGGCACACTTGCACTTTTTAGACTCGACAGACCAATGCCGGACGATGTTTTTCAGCGGATACTGCCGTCAACACCGGTATTGAGAATCGCCAGCACAATTTTCAGATCAAAACCTAACCGTTTGGGCGCCTCCCGAAACGAGATGTGACAGGTCCTGGCAGCAGACGCAGAATTCCGTTTCCCTATATTCACTTCTCCGATGCTCACAACGATATTGCCCTCTCGGCCATAAGTTCCCCCTTCGTTAGGAGAGATTATAACCTCTCAATAGGACATTTCAACTTTTGCCTTTAGGACATTCTCGTTTTGGCGAGACAGACGAATCTGAATGGTATCGACTAAAACGTTCTCATGATTTCCACGACGGCTCTTCGCCGAAGAGGAGCAGCGGTTTTTTCATGTTTGCCAGGGCATTGACGATCAATTCGACAAGACCACCGTAATAGAGACGGCTACGCTCCTCCGCATGATAGTAGTTGAGGATATCCCGAATGGCGCCTTTGCAGTTGGAGCAGGGGGCACAGACATATTTCGGGGTCTCCCGGGGTTCGCCTTGAAACGCACTCAGAATTTGAAGGAACTTCTTACGACTGCTGACCAGATTTCTCCATTCCGCAAAATTATAACCTGACATGATGGCAAAACCCGAGCCGCCGCCGCAGCAGTAATTTTCCACCCCGTGGGGCGTCATTTCCCGGAATCCCGGGGCAATCTTTCGCAAGATGCGCCTTTGAGGTTCCACGATTCCCATGGACCGTACCATGTTGCAGGGATCATGCAAGGTAACGGGGAAATTATTTCTGCGGGGATCGAATTGTAGTTTCCCGTTTAAAACGATGTCCTCCAGAGTGACCATGGCCGATTCACGTGGGACATTCAGCTCTCCCGTCAACAGTCGGTCTGCAATAACGGTCAGCGCCTTGTGTGCGTGACCGCATTCACCCATGACTATCTTCTTAACCTTCAGTCTTCGGGCGATGTCCGCATGGCTGACGGCAACTCGTGAAAATTGCACATCATCATACCATAAACCATAGTTGACCGCATCGTAACCGGTGGTTTCTGAAGATAAGGTCCACGAAATACCGGCGGCCTGAAAAATTATGGCAAAGGCCCCGACATTTTCCGGCCAGGAAAGAATCTCACCGGCATTGTGGATCAGCAGGATGTCCGCACCTTCGACATCCCAGGGGATTTCTACTTTATAGCCCGTAATCTCTTCCATTTCTTCCTGGATGAACTCAATACTGTCCTTTGCGCCAAGCTGGTTCATACCGGTGGAAGAGCCGATCCGGAGTTGTTGGACGGAGCCCTTTTCATGGAGCTCTTTGGGGGCTATGCCCATCTCTTGGGAGAAGAGCTTGCGGATTTCGTGCGTGATCAAGCCATTGTCCACGCCGATTGGGCAAACCATGGCGCAGCGTCGGCAAAGTGTGCAACGATAGGATAGTTCGACAAGACGTACGATCGTCGTCCAATTCAGATCGATATCACCGGTCAGTTTGGCAGAGATTTTTCCACCCGGCCTGAGATATTTGTTGTAAATCCGACGCAGGACTTCGGCACGAAAAATGGGTCGGTAGATCTCCTTCCGGCCGCTCATTTCATAGACGGGACAGGCAATAGAGCAGGTCTGGCATTTGGCGCAGTGTTCCATGGAGAGTAAAAGCGGCTGCAGGAAGGTCCAGTTGTTTTCCTTCTCAAAAAGTTTTTTCAGACCCGAGAGAAACTGACGAACCAGTGCTTCCTCCTCCTCCTTACTCGCTGGCTTGGGAATGCCGATAGCCACCGTGTCGTCCAGGGATGTCTCAATGTTCTTGACCTTTTCCGGTTTCAGAGGGGGAATCGTTGCCTGATTGAAATCCTCATATGGAGGAGGTAACGGTGAAAGATCCCCGGACTCAATGTGGCACAGGCGGTCAAATGGTTTTGCCATGTCGGAGGGTTTCAAGGATTTGCTCATTTCATCTCCTTAGGTACCGAAGACGAAATGTTGAGCCAAGATTTCCGTCCATCCGCTTCAACATGTTTTGCCTTCCAGGTAGGTTTGAGTTCAAGACTTTTCAAAATGGCGGCTTCGATCGCTCCGCCCCGCCGGTTCGGGGCGTCGTCCCATTTGACATTGTGATAGAGGAAATACTTCATGAACATATGAGACATATGCGTCAGGGGAACGTAGGCGACCAGAAGCGAGGCCAGAACGATGGCCACCCCTCCGCAGAAGGTTTGACCCGGAACATATGAATTCAAAGACCCTCCACCGGTCAACAGGCCAAAGACATAGGCCTTTGCGCCTTGTAGCAGCGGATCGACAAACAGGCATGTGAGGAAAGCGAACAGAAAGAAAAGCAAGATGAACAGGATGTTGAAATAATCCATGAAAGAGGAATATTCCCTCAATTCCGGATCAACCAGCCGACGACAGTGAGTTCCCACGCTGCCAATAACCCCCAGGATCAGACCGATCCACCCCGTAAAAACGATGAGGCCGTCCAACAGGGTTCTGATGGCACCAACCGCTGGCGCTGTGTCTCCTGCCCACAGGACGAAAAGGGCGTGGAGGATCAGCATGGCAAAGGTGGCGATCATCAGATACAACCCGAAATGGAAGGGGAAGGAAACCCGCCACAGGCTCCTATTTTCTTTCCGTAATCCCCGAAGGAACAAAATCTCTGGTACCATGTACTTCAGTTCATTAAACAATGACCCACTCTGTTTCTTTTCCCACCAATTCAAATCCTCCATATAGGAGCCGCCATGGACCAGCTTGTCAGTTGTCTCATGCTGGACGGGGTAGATCTCCCAGCGGACATGCATGGGAAGGGTCAGTTGCCTATAAACCCGGTAACTGGTAGCAAGGATGAACACAAAAATGCAAAGATAAGATAACGTATAAAATCCCATGGTCCGGTTCCTTTAATTAAGTGAGCGTGTGGACGAGGTTCAGTGTTTCTTCCGGGGAGATGGGTTTTGAAACGAACCCTTCCAGGGCCGGTATCTGATGGCGGGAAGACATGAAATTTCTGAAGTCCTCGGAGATTCCGGTGACAATGATGACCGGAATATATTTCCAGTGGTTGTCCGTTTTGAGCTCACGGAAAAATTTGACTCCCGATTTCTCCGGCATTTCGTTATAATGAAATCATCCCAACACCCACCACGGCGGTTGAGACAGACCCGCCATCTTGCATGCGCCTTTCGCCAGACCCGTGGGGAACAGTTCGGAGAGTTTCTTCCTGTCGATTCCGTTGTCCTTGAAAACCCTGCCGGCCATGGGGGGGATGCCAAACTGCTGAAAATAATTCCTCAGATAATTGATGATCTTCCAGTGTTGTTCCGTCAGTGTGCATTCAATGTCCAAGGTGTATGCGTAGGCCTGGGCAAACTCTTCACTCCATTTATCCAACTCTTGCAAAAACCCATCCTCATCCACCTCATACGTTTTTCCCGCCAGTTCGATCTGCGGCATGTTGTAAACCTCCTTCTATACAGTCAATAAGACTTTTAAAAACGCCTAGCTACCGAGTTGACGACCATAACTTTAGCTAAGGACGGGAAACGGTATTTTTAGTCTATCATGCTAGCTTATTTTAGGTTAGCTTATTTTAGGTTTTCATTACCATATTAGCAAGCTTCTAATAGAAAAAAAATGGTATGTCAATGACCTCAAGTCAGACAGTCGGACGCTGACCAAGTGATGTGTCATGGTTCAAGGATGACCCTTATCGCCCTGAGCAATGCCTGATTTTCCTCAGCATTCCCGATGCTGATCCGTAGGAGATCCGGCAAGCCATAGCTCGCCAAGGGTCGGATTATGATCCCCCGGCTGAGGAGTTTTTCAAAGAGTTCAGGAGCGCCCAGCGGCGGCTTCACGAGGATGAAATTGGCCTGCGATGTGTACACCAGGAACCCCATTTCACCCAGAGCAACTGTCAATCTCTCCCTGCCCTGAACGACCGTCCTAATGGTTTCACTGCGAAACGCCTCATCGTCCAGGGCCGCAATGCCCGCCGCCTCGGCCAGCAAATTCACACTGAAGGGAAGTTTCACCCTGAGCAGGCAATCGGCCAGTTCCGCCGACATGACGCCATATCCCAGCCGCAACCCGGCAAGACCGTAAAGTTTGGAGAAGGTCCTCAGGACCACAAGATTGGGAACATTGCCCGCCAGGGAGAGGACAGAATAGCGCTCCTGGGGCACGGCAAAATCCATATAGGCTTCATCCACGACCAGCAAACAGTCCTCCGGAAGGCGGCGGTGCAGCTCCAGCACCGCTTCAACAGGCGGCGCATACCCGGAAGGATTGTCAGGCGTGGTCAAAAAGACCATGGCTGTCGTGTCATTTACAGCCGCCAGCAGCTCCTGCATGGGGAAGGTGAAATCGCACCGCAGGGCAATCTGCCGGAAGGCAACGCCACAGAGTTGGGATTGGAGCCGGTAGATGTCGAAAGAGGGCTGAAAGGCCAGGACATGGTCCCGTCCCGGCTCAACGGCCATCCGGATGAGGAGATCGATGATCTCGTCGGAACCGTTTCCCGCCACAATGCGGTCCTCGGGAACCCCATGATAGGCGCCCAGGGCCTGACGCAGCCGGGGGCTCCCCGCCCGGGGGTAGCGGTGCACCTCGGGCAGATGCTTTTCCAGGACCTGGAGCACCTTTGGCGATACCCCAAGGGGATTCTCGTTGCTGGCCAGTTTGATCACCGAGGAAAGTCCATAGCGCACTTGAATCTCTTCGATGGACAATCCTGGGCAGTAGGGTGGAAAGTCGAAAAGTGCATGACGAATCAGGGAACGGCGCATCACTATCCTTTCTCGCTGGTCTTGATAAGGTTAGAGCAGCTTTTCGGCACCCCTATACAACTCATCGACCTGCAAAACCGCCGCAGCGACCCGGGGACGCTGCGGATCAACCCATTGCCGCATCTCTTCGTAAAGCGGGCCGGCCGTCTGGTATTCGATTTTCCCCTTGGCCTGATATGATTTCCGTTCTGTCGTGAAGAAGAGGACCGACCCCGGACTGCCCTTGAGGATGTTCTCCCTCGTCTTGTGAAAATAGTTGTCCGCCACAAGAAACCGCCCATCTTCCAGCAGCCTCGCCCAGTTGCAATAGATGGCGTTGGGAACTCCCCTTTCGTCTACGGTGCTGAAAACGATGGGACCTTCCCGACCCTCCCAAGCCGTCTGTAAAACCTCATTTTTGTGACCCATAGGCACCACCCTTTCCAAGGCGCTCATTTTTCCCCAATACCCCTCACTTCCGGAAACGGCCATCCGATCGGGCCGCGAAGACCCCATCGACCCGACCGGCAAACCAGCCGATACGGTCCGCCGGCGCCGTATCGAAGAGAGGCACATAGGGTTTGATATCCAATAACGGCGTTCCATCAACCATGTCCACATCTTCTATATGAAGGACGGGTCCATCGATGCGGATCAACCGCACGATGGACAGGCCGATGGAATTGGGGCGCTTTGGCGACCGGCAGGCAAAGATCCCCCGTTCCACCTGATCAAGAAAGGGTTTTACCCGCAGGGCATATCCCCGGCAGAGATGCAGGTGATAGATCAGGAGGAGATGGGAGAACCCATCGAGGTCCCTGAGTCCCTCCTGGTAGGGCTCGAAGATCTCCACCTGACCGGCAACCCCTTGGGCGCCCTGAGGCTGAATAGGCATCCCCTCGATGTCTTTGAAGGGGGTATGGATACAGCCGACAGGACGATACGTCACAACCTCTTGCAAGCCTGCACCTCATTAAATGGTCTTCCAGAATAGGCCGTTCGGGGGCACCAAGTCGGCCAGCACCCCTTTTGGCCGAAACCGTTCTATTTTTCTCGCTGATACGGCCAGGCCATCACGCCGCCTTCCATGACCTTCACGTTCTTCCAGCCGTTTCCTTCAAGAACGATTGCCGCCTCATAGCCCCGAAGCGAAATCTTGCAGTAGCAGACGATCTCCTTCTCCTTGTCCTGGGGAAGCTCGTGGAGCCGTTTGCGGAGGGCGCCGAGGGGCATGAGCGTTTCGCCGATCCCGAGTCGCATCTGCTCGAACTCCTCGGGCTGCCGGACATCGATCAGGAAGGGTGCCTCCCCGCAGGTCACCTGGCGATGGACTTCCGCACAGGAGGTCCCCGTCATCCTCCCCTTCATCTTGTTTTGCAGGATATGCGCCGCCGCGATGCCGTGGTCGATCGCCAGCGAGAAGGGCGGCGCGTAAGGAAGATCGGCGTTGACCATATCCTCGACGGTCAGATGTCCCTGGATGGCCATGGCCCACTGGGCGATCTGCCGGTTCACGTTCCCCGGGCCGATGCACTGGGCGCCAAGTATCCTCCCCGTCTTTTTGTCCGCCACGAGCTTCGTCACCAGGAGTTTCCCCTCCATGAACCCCGGCTTGTCGGGACTGGCATTGATGACGGTGACGATATCGTCGTACCCCAGCCGCTTGGCGTTCGTTTCGGAGAGGCCCGTCGATCCCGCCGCGTAATCGAAGACCTTGCAGATCCCCGTCTGGATCGTCCCGGGAAAGGTCACGCAATTTTCAGAGGCGGCGTTTTCCCCGGCCACCCTCCCCTGGAGATTCGCCAGATCGCCGTAGGGGGCCAGGACCTTTTTCCCGGTAATCCGGTTTTGCGTCTCCACGCAATCGCCGACGGCATAGATGTCTGGGTCCGTGGTCTGCATGTATTCGTTGACCTTGATTCCGCCTGTCTCGCCGATTTCGAGCCCGATGGCCTGTGCCAGTGTCACGTTGGGACGGACGCCGATGGCGACGACCGCCAACTCGCAGGAGAGCTCCGTCCCGTTCTGGAGCTTGACCCCCGTCAGTTTCCCCTTTTCGCCGAGAAAGGCGGCGATCCCGTTATCTGTGATGACGTTCGCCCCTTTGCTCCTCACATGGTTTTCCACCAGTTTGGCGAGTTCCCAGTCGAGAAAGGTCAACAGCTGCGGAAGAAGCTCGATCACCGTGATCTCGATCCCGGCCAGTTGCAGGGCCTCGCAGGTCTCGATGCCGATCAGGCCGCCGCCAATGACGACCGCCTTCTTGATTTTCTTTTAGTCACCGATTTTACGGAGAAAGTCCGCGTCCTTCATGGACTGGAGCGTGGTGATCCCTTCCAGCTCCACACCGGGAACGGGAGGCATTCGGGGGACGGAACCGGTGGCCATGATCAGCTTGTCATAGGTCATCTCCCCCGTCTCGCCCGTCACCGTATTCCGGAACGAGACAATGCGTCCCGCCCGGTCGATGGCGGTGACCTCGGTATTCACCCTGGCCTCGATGGCCTTGGCATTGAAATAGAACTGAGGGTTCCGTATCACCCCCGTGGGCGTGCAGATCAGCTGGTTCCGGTCGTCGAAGAACCCGCCGACGTAATAGGGATAGCCGCAGGAAGCCATCGATAGATCCCCGTCCTTCTGCAGAATGGTGATCTCGGCATCATTGTCGATTCTCCTGGCCTTGGCCGCCGCCTTGGGACCCGCAGCAGAACCACCGACTACAACGATCCTTCTTTTTTTCTCCATTTTCATCGCTCCTCGTTTTGTTAGTCATAGGCCTGGCGGGTCTCTTCGTCACCCATGACGTCACGGTTGACCTCCTGCCAGAACGGCGCATCCCAAGTGTGCAGACCCTGGTGGGTCAGGTAGTATTTCTGCGGAATCGGATGGGTACCGAAGACGCAATCGACCCCGAATCGCGACTTGATGAAATCCCGGAAGAAACCGATCCTCGGACAGGGCGGATAGCCGACGATCAGACCGGTCGCCAGATGGATCATGTCGGCCCCGTTGCGGACCATCTCCTCCGGGGCATACTCGATGTTGCCGCCGGGACAGCCGTCACAGGTCGTGTACCCCACCAAGCTCACCTCCCGATCGCGATACCGGCTGAAGGCTCCGGCCCTCTCCCGTAGCGCCCGAAAGCACTTGCCGCCGGCACAACGGTGGTACCGGTCGCAGATGATGATGCCAATCTTGATGGGGTCCTTCTGTTTCATTCCTTGTGTCTTCCCTCTGAAAATGTTGAAGGACGCTCCGCCTCTATCGGCAACAGCTTCCCGGCGCATCGCAACCGCCTTCCTTGCCGCAGCAGGTCTTGCCGCCTCTGTCCTCGATGATTCCGTCCCTTCTGGCAGACACGCCCTTCGACAGAACGCGCCGCAGCGAGACGCCGCCGCAATGTCTGCAAATCTTGTCCGTGCCTCCACCGGAGACTCCTTCGATGAATTCGGACGTTTTTCCGCAAGCGGCACATTCATACTCGTAAATTGGCATCCCCATTCCTCCCAAATTCGCTAAGTTTTATTCTCTTAGGGTCGCCCCGGCAACCACATTATTACAAACTCTAATGCTACCATATTAGCATTAGTACTTGATAAACTTGCCCCCCGGAACGCTGCATATGCTGCATTTCTCCGGACGAGCTTTCTCGATGTTTCCGCAGACAGGACAGAGATAATAGAAAACCTCTTCCGTTTGATCCAGATTTTCTAATGCTTCCTTATACAGCTTTGCATGAACCTCTTCAGCTTTCATTGCAAAGGTAAAGGACATAAGTGCAGCTTTGTTTCCTTCCGCTTCGGCTTCCTTCACAAAATCTGGATACATTTCCTTATATTCGTGGGTTTCACCTGCAACGGCATCCATCAGGTTATCTGTGGTCGTACGCACTTTTCCGGCAACTTCGAAATGTTTAAGCGCATGCAGCGTCTCGGCGTCTGAAGCAGCTCTAAACAATTTTGATGCATTTATTTTTCCATCTTTTTCGGCCTTCTTTGAGTATGCCAAATATTTTCTGTTGGCCTGGGCTTCTCCGGCAAATGCCTCCATCAGATTATTGAGCGTTTTGCTATTACTCATTTTTTTGTCCTCCTTTTTTTTATCAAAAGATTCCAATAATTTTTCCACAGCCTCTTTTGGGAAACCTTCCGTTTGCTGTTGATCAATCAGGGACTTCAGAAAATCTAAAGCATTATTACTTTGCGGAAGCATATATCCCGCTTCCCGGATAATATCCTCAGCCATAATATGATTGGATTTTTCGATAGCTTTAGCCAGCTTTCCAGGTAATCCGGCCGCGATCATCTCCTGTTCCGATTTGCTACGCAAAAGGGATTTCAGAGCATTGACGACTCCTTCGGTTTTAGGCGGCTGCGGCGGATACTCCATAGGCACCATGGATATTGCGCCGGATGGACAGGCGTCAGCACAATCTCCACAGCCAATGCACTTAGCAACATCGATGATGCTGTTCTCTGTGTCTGTTGCTCCGGTAGGGCATACGTAGAGGCACAAACAATCTTTGGTGCACAGGCGTATATTTCTAACCGCATATTTCTTCGACATTATATTTACCTCCCTTCAACCTTTTCAAATTTCCAGTTCGGCACCTTGCAAACAGGACAAACTTCCGGTGGGGTGTCTCCTATGTAAACAAAACCACAAATGGTACAGACATAAACACCGGTGTTTTCAAGCATGGTGTCGCCCTCTTTCCGATATCGGGTCAGAAGGGACTTCAAAATGCGTGTTACTTTCTCACCCCAGACCAGGGCACGGAGTGCACCACGATCCTTCGCATCGGATGCTACCGCATTGGCACTTGCAAAACCTTCCTCAAGGTCTTTTTCGATGAGGTCAAACAACTGGCTAAAATCCGGAGCGATGGCAGGTGTTGATACTGATTTAAAATAACCGGCCAGTTCCTTAAATAGTGATGCATCTTTTAGCTTATACTGTTTTTCGCAGCCCCGCGCCAGATTCGTGCAAAATGCACTTATCTCAAGCGGAGAAAGCACCTGCATATCTGTTGAAACCTTAATAACAGGTTTTGGTTTTTTTTCAGAAAATGCAGCTGTTTCACCCTGCTTTTTAAATTCAGCTCTTGTTGCTCCACAGATAGGGCAGACCCAATCATCCGGCAGGTATTCCCACTTTGTTCCCGGTGCAATGCCTGCTTCAGGAAGACCCGCTGCTTCATCATAGATGTAACCGCAAATGGAACATTCATATTTCCCCATATCATTCCTCCTTTTATTAAACCGGCAACAAAATATGACCATTCATTATTGAGATCTCCAGAGAATACGGGCTATGTAGAGAATCATTAGCCATGTTTAATTGCCGGAGTAATAATGTTAAAGACCGGTCCCGCGAACGATATACGCCTTGAGCGCCTTGTGAAGGGTATTGGCCGCCAGCAGCGCACAGTGCTTGTGATCGACGGGAAGCCGTTCCAGGTAAGCGATCACGGCCTCCTGGTTGATCCGCAAGGCCTGGCGGACGGTCTTGCCTTCCGCCAGGGTCGCTACGGCGTCGCAGGCGGCGATGGTGAAATGGCAGCCGGTCGTCCGGAAACGAATCTCCTCAATCCGGCTGCCGGAGATCTTCACAAAAAACTTGTCCGTATCCCCGCAGGGGCCGGTGATGACGGCCTGAGCGCTCGGCTTTACCATCTCCCCCAGATGGGTCGGCTCCAGGATATGCCGGAGCACCCTGGAGGAAAAGGGGTTTTCTCCCGCGTCTCCCGCCTCGCTTTCCCGATTCTCGTCTTGCCCTTTGCCGACCATCGCCCCTCCTTCATTTCAACTTTTCGTTCCTGATCGCCTTCAGTCAGCCGAGGGCAGAGACCACATTTTTCCACAGAGCCCGGATATCGTCGGCAATCGCGCCGTCTGTATACTCCACGACCGTGGTTTTCATGATCTGCGCCTTGGTCACCGCAGGATCGTAACGGATCCGGCCGGCCATCCGGACACCCCGCTGCGCCGTTTCTTGCTCGATCCTCTCGGCCATTTCCGGGTGGATATCCCATTTGTTGATACAGAGCAGCAGGGGAATCCGGAAATGGCTGGTCAGGTCCACAACGCGCTGGACATCGTGGAGCCCCGAACAGGTCGGTTCCGTCACGGCGACCACGAGATCGGCCCCGGTAATGGAGGCGATGACGGGGCACCCGATGCCGGGGGAGCCGTCGGCGATGAGCAGAGGGAACCCCTCTTTTTCCGCCATGCCGCGCGCCTCGCGGCGCAATAGGCTGACCAGTTTCCCGCTGTTGGACTGGGCGATGCCGAGTCTGGCATGGACCATGGGCCCGTAGGCTGTCGTCGATACGAACCACTCGCCGCTGACCGCCGGTTCAAACCGGATCGCCCCTGCCGGACAGAGGCGCGCACAGAGGCCGCACCCCTCGCAGGAGATCGGATCCACGACAAACCGGTTTTCCCCATCGGGACCGGCAACGGACGAAACGGCGTCGAAGCGGCACGTCTCCAGGCACTTGCCGCAGCCGGTGCACAGATCCTCCTGGATGGCGGCCTTTTTCCCGCCTGTGAATTCCTCCCGACGATCTATATGGGGATTCAGGACCAGATGCAGATCCGCTGCATCGACGTCGCAGTCGACGAGAATCTTCCGCTCCGCCAGGGCGGCGAAAGACGCAACCAGAGAGGTCTTTCCCGTACCGCCCTTGCCGCTGATCACCACGACCTCTTTCATGCCGTAGTCCCCCTCTTTGCCTGATCCATCTTGTCCTGCCTTTCGTTGACGAGGGCCGTAATGCGCCGATAGCAGGAATAAAACATTTCCCAGTACTCCGGCAGTTTCCAGAGGTCGATATCTCCCCGGGCATAGCCCTCGGCAATTCGCCTGTCGTCGGGAATAGACAGCAGGATCTCGATCCCCTCGCGCTCGCAATAGGAACGAACCCTTTCATCCCCTGCGTCGCAACGGTTCAGGGCCACGGCGAAGGGGCGCGCCAGCGCCCGAACCATCTCGACCGCCAGCGTCAGGTCATGGAGGCCGAAGGGGGTCGGCTCCGTCACCAGCAGGACAAAATCCGTATCCCGGACGGACTCCACGACGGGGCAGGACGTTCCCGGCGGCGAATCGATGAGGCAGACGCCCGTGGTTTCACCCTGCCGCCTCACCTGGCGGATGACCGCCGGGGTCATCACCTCGCCGATGTTCAGACGCCCCTGAACAAAACGGATGCCTTGGCTGAAACCCTCTTCAACGGACCCGATGGGATGCCCCTCCTCGACAATCGCCTTTCCCGGACATAACAGAGAGCAGGCGCCGCATCCGTGGCAGAGTTCCGGGAAGACCAGGACTTGCTTCCCCATCACCATCAGGGCATGATATTCGCAAACTTGGGCGCAGAGGCCGCAGCCGTTGCACAGATTCTCCAACACCTTCGGCAGGGGAATGGCTACCGGATAAGTTCCGGTGATTTCCGGCCTGAGAAAAAGGTGGCAGTTCGGCTCCTCGACGTCGCAATCGAGCAGGGTGACCGGATGCCCCAAGGAGGCGATGATCTGGGCAAGATTGACGGCAATCGTCGTCTTCCCCGTCCCGCCCTTTCCGCTGGCAATAGCGATCTTCAACAGATGCTCCTTGTGCTGTGCATAAAAAGGAGCGCCGGCAAGGGGATGAAAGGGGGACCGCACATCGCCCTTCGCCAGCGCTCCTGACAATTACTCTGTTTTGCTGCCCGACGCCAACGCCTCCATGCGCGCCTGAAGGTCCTTCAGCCCCTTTTCCAGATATTGGGCCTGGCCCTTTAAAGCCTCCAACTCATTCTGCGGCATCTCCGGCGGCGCGGCAAAGGACATTCCGCCGGGAACCGGACTCCCGGAAAAATGCCGCCATCCCGGCACGCCGGTGGCAAAGAAGCGATTGCGACGCCCCCGGCCGCCGCGCCCACCGAAACCAGCATTACCCATACCGCAACCTGGATTTGAAAATCCCGGGACCCCGTATCCGGCGCAGAATCCCGCGCCCCGCCCTGTCATCGGCCCCCTGCCCACAGGGCCTGTTCTGTCTCCACCCGGCATACTCTTTACCTCCTTTGTCCTTTTGGGGATGCCCCTTTCCGGGGTCCCCATTGATACTCCTCTTCCCGAAGGGTCAGTGCCATTAATGTCTGGTCACACGCTCAAACCACGAAAAGAAGAGATCCCGTACCGCTAGGCCCAGCCCCCTGCCGCGACCCGTTGAGGTGCGGCCTGCGGCCAAGCGGAAATTCGCCTCATCCCGGGAAAAGCGGTTTCCGTAGCCCTGCTGTTGGCCACCGCTATTGATCCCAGCGGCCCCGCTTGCCCGGCAGCCGCCCAAACCACGCCCCGTCCCCGCCCCCATTCCCCGGGGGCCCGTTCCGTCTCCTTTTGGCATACCATCACCTCCCTATCTCGTCTCCCACAAACAGGCACATGCCGAACCTGCTCGTCGATGACCGTTACAGGGATTCAACTTCCCTGGTCTAAAAACCATGTCCCTTGGCGGTAGGCGCCATCACTTCCTGCAAGCGGCCCTCCTTCCAGGCAGCCAGTGCATCGCTGATGGTCACGATGTCGTTTCCAAACTGAAAAACCTTGATGGATGCCGCTTCCAAGGCCCGAAACGCATTCGGTCCCACATTGCCGGTCAACAGGACATCAACGGATTTATTGGCCATCTGCTGAGCCGCTTGAATGCCGGCCCCCTGAGCCGCGTTAACGTTTTGGCTGTTTTCCAAAACTTCCACATTGCCCCCGTCGGGATCCGTCATGACAAACCACCTTGCCCTGCCGAAGACGCGGTCCACCGGGCTGTTGAGATTCTCTCCCCCTGCTGTGATGGCTACTTTCATCTTGCACTGTCCTTTCCCTCGGTTTTGCTGTCTTAAAAAGGCTTGAATCACCCTCGCTCTTCCCCACCTTCACCCTTCACTCTTGCGGGCGCCGCCTCGATGCCTTCTTCCCCCTCCCACGCATCCTACCCCAGGTCCAAAGCCGGGCAGGATGAAGCGGGCGTTGGCAAGACCATCCTCCAGATAGGCGGCGATGACCTCTTCTATGGACCCGCGCAGACAGGGGATCACCTGTACGCCGGAGGCACGGATCATCCTTTCCAGGGGACGGGAAATGGCCCCGCACAGCAACACCTCGACACCCAGTCCTTCGAGTTGCTTCACCCGCTCCGGCAGCAGCATGGTTTCAAAGGGCACCAACGACCTGTTTTTAACCTCCGCTCCCTGCACATCGAAAACCAGGAGACGGCAGGAGAAATCGCAAACCGTGGAAACCGTATCTTCCCAGACTGTCACCGCAACTTTCATGGCTTTCCCTCTGACACCAACACATCAAAATCGATGCCAAAGGGCAGCGAACGGGCGGCATAGATCATATCGTTATCATATTGAAGTGTTACACTTATGGCAGTAGAAAAGGAGCGGCAGCAGGGTTGCAAATGACAACAACATGGGCATGGGAAAGGACGCAATTATGCGACTCCTCCGGATGAACCTGCACGGCAGGGAAGGATCAATCACATGCCGTGGCATCCGCAAATATCGGCGCCTGTTCACTGCAAAAAGGAGTTTACGATCTTTAGCGCCGTTGGCACATGGTTTGAAATAGGGTATTGGGAGCATTGGCGGAGATGTCATTGCGTGACTGACAACTTATAAGAAGGAGAAAACATGTCGAAGAAGGCCTTTCAGGATTACTACCCCGATCATTTCAGCCACTGTTACGGTTGCGGCCGTCTGAACGACGAGGGATTGCAGATCAAGAGTTACTGGGATGGAGAGGAAACCCTATGCATCTATGAACCGAAACCCTGCCACACGGCCGTCGCGGGCATCGTTTACGGCGGCATGATCGCCTCGCTCATCGATTGCCACAGTACGGCCACGGCCGCGGCCGCCAAATACCGGGCCGAAGGCCGGGAGATGGGCACGGAGCCGCCCCTGCGCTTTCTCACGGGCTCTCTCCATGTCGATTACCTGCTGCCGACGCCCCTGGGCGTTCCCCTGGAGATCCGCGGCCGGGTGAAGGAAATCAAGGGCCGCAAGGTGATCGTGGAATCGACCCTCTCTGCCGGGGGAAAGGTCTGCGCCCGCGGAGAGGTCGTGGCCGTCCTGATCCCGGAACATCTGATTCCCGGGTTTTCCGAGGCCAAATAAAACACCTGTCCCGCAACGATTCACGGCAAGGGATGGGGAGCGGACATCGCCGAAAGTCAGAAAGACGGAGCAGTAGATATGATTGAGATTACGGAATACCCGCTTTCGCCGGAAAGCGTGATCGCCAAAGTCCGCAGCAGCAACTGCGGCTGCGTGGTTACATACATCGGACTGATTCGCGATTGCTCGGAAGGAAAGCCGGTCCTTTCGGTGGAATACAGGGACCCCCAGGAAGTGGCCGAAGCACAACTGCAGAAAATTGCCGATATGGTCAAGCGACAATGGCCGATAAGCAATATCGCCATCTCCCATCGGACAGGCATACTGAACGTCGGAGAAATCAATCTGGTGATCGCAGTCGCTTCGGCGCATCGCGAGGCAGCCTTCAATGCCTGCCAATACACGGTAGACCAATTCAAGCAGCGGCTGCCGACCACAAAGAAGGAAACCTACCGCGACAGCTACCAGGAATATCCCGCCAGCGCCCCCGCCGGCGACCGATGAAATATCCAGGGAACGGTCGTGCATTCCTGCAGGATGGTCTTGGCATCGCCCTCTGTACCTATCCCGTTGCCACGCGGGACCGTCTGTACACAGCGCCACTTTCCCAGGATCGCCCGCCGCACCAAACCCGCAAGGTGCGTACAATTGAGCAGATTCGCACCCACCAGGATGTCGTCCCGGAAGGCGAGCAGACTGTAGCCTCCCCGCACGGGATCGCCGCAGGCCACATGCCGGACCTCTCCCTCCTTGGGTTGGATATCGCCGATGTTCGCATAGTTCCATTCGAAGACAGGGCTGATGTTCTCGGGCAGCATGCCTTGAAAGAAGGCTTCCTTGCCCGCCATCCCCAGGCCGGCCACCTGCCCCTGATAACAGGCGCTACCCCAGGTCCCCATCCAATCCTGACGGCCGGAGATAAGGTTCAGGGCCTGGCTCGCATCGCCGGCCGCATAGAGGTTCTCCACGTTCGTCCGCATCCGTTCGTCGGTCAGGACCCCGAGTTCGACCTTGACTTCTTCACGGCTGACAAAGGCGAGGCTGGAACGCACCCCGGTCGAGACGACCACCAGGTCGGCCTCTTCGATCACGTCGCCGGCAAAGTGACAAACTACCCCGCCGTCCTTTCCGCCTTCCATCCCTTCCATGCCGCAGCCCAGGCGGACATCGACCCCGTGTCCCTCCAGGAACCGCCTCAGGAACGCGGCGATCGACGGATGGGTCCCCCGCGGCAGGACCTGATCCACGACATCCAGGAGGACCACCTCTACGCCTCTTTTCGTGAGGACTTCGGCCATCTCGATCCCCACCAGTGACGCACCCAAGACCAGGGCCCGCCGGGCGTTCTGCATAGCCGCCTCCATCTTGCGGACCGTTGCCGACGACCGGAGCGTCAAGGCGCGCGGCGACTCCCTCAGGCCCGGAACCGGCGGGACCACCGGCGCTGCCCCCGTGGCGATCAGGCAACGGTCATAGGCAAGCGATCGGCCGTCGTCCAGGGTCACCCGTTGCTCCCTGGCCGCCAGCGACGCCACCGGAACGCCGAAATGACAGGTTATATCATGGTCACGATAGAAGGACGACCCAAAGGGAAAGCATCCGTCCCAGGGAACCTTCCCCTTGAAGTAATAAGGCGACAGCATCGGATTGTAGGCCGCCTCATCCGTTTCGGAAATCAGATGGATTTCGCCCGTATACCCGGCGCCTCGGGCCGCACTGATTGCGGAAAGCGCTGCCCCGCCATTGCCGAGAATGACAAACCTTTGCTTATGCATTTCTTTGAGCACCTCCCTGAAACGGCTTGATCAGTGACCCCAATATCCGTAAGGAGGCCTTCTCGATCTTCTTTTCCCCAATTTCTTCGACGGGCCCGTAGCCCAAGGCGCGCGTGGGGCAAGTGCGGACGCAGGCCGGCTCCATTCCCTGGTCGCGGCGGACATGACAAAGATCGCATTTAGCCATCTTGCCGTCTTCCGGAAACTTGGGCGCCCCAAACGGACAGGCCAGCTCGCAACTGTGGCAGCCCACGCAGAGATTACGATCGACAAGGATGGTCCCGTCCCCGGGACGACGCGAAATGGCCTTCATGGGACAGACGACTAGGCAGGGCGCATCGCCGCAATGCTGACAGGACAGGGAGAGAAAAGCGATGTGTACGTCAGCGGGATGCGTTTCCAACTCATGCGTGGCGACATGCCGAAAGGCAACCTCCTCACCGGCGACAAAATCATTTTGGTCCTGACAAGCCACGACACAGGCATAGCACCCGCAGCAACGGGAGGTATCGAAAGAAAAGACATATTGAGCCATTCATTTTCCCCTTATCAGGCAAATGTCACTGCAATGGAATTGCCTTCACGCGATCAGCGGCGTATTTCTGGCAAGACTTTGTTAGGGGATATGCTCAAGAACTGTGCCATTCTCTTTGATCTTGGGATTAACTTGATTTTCCTTGAAATAATAACCGAATAGGCATTAGCCGACTGCGGAGCCCCTGCCTTGTGGTTGCAGATTGCGACTCCAGGCCACATCCTATGGTGCATCAATGCGACTTATTTATTTTGGCGAAAGGCAAATGACCGAGCGCTCTTTACTTCGCCGGGTCCCGGGAGTGAAGCTTACTTACCCGAATTAACAGGAGGCTCTATCCGGAGCGCTTTCATCTTGCGAAAAAGGGTGCTTTTGTGGATGCCGAGGGCCTTGGCCGTCTTGAGGCGGTTCCATTGCTGACGACGCAGCATATTGGTGATGAAGACCGCTTCCAGGTCCTTCATATTCATGGTTTCGCTTCTGCCCGCTGGCTGCATGTTCTGGGGCAGGCAGAGGCTCTCCGGCAGGTGATGCGGTTCGATGAGGCCGGCCTTGCAGAGGATGAAGGCGTGCTCGATCAGGTTCTGCAACTCCCGGACATTGCCCGGGTAGTCATAGGAGACCAGACAGGCCAGGGCCTCGCTCGACAACCCCGAAATCTCCTTTTTCTGCAGCACGTTGAAATGGTGGATAAAGTGATCAGCCAACAGCGGCACATCCTCCATCCGGTCCCGCAGCGGCGGCAATTCCATCCGGATCACGTTGATCCGGTAGTAGAGGTCTTCGCGGAATTTTCCCTCCTTGACGAGCTCCTGCAAATTCCTGTTGGTCGCAGCGATGATCCGGACATCGGCAGAGACCGTCTCCACCGATCCTAGGGGTTCATAGGTCTTTTCCTGGAGCACCCGGAGCAACCGAACTTGAAGGGCAGGCGAAATATCCCCGATCTCGTCCAGAAAGAGGGTTCCCCGTTCGGCCAGCCGGAAGCGCCCCGGCTTGTCCTTTTTGGCGTCCGTAAAGGCGCCGGCCTTGTAACCGAAGAGTTCGGATTCCAGCAGCGTGTCCGGCAGAGCGCCGCAATTCACCGCGATGAAGGGCTGTTTCTTCCGGGGGCCCAGATGATGGATGGCCCGGGCGAAAAGTTCCTTGCCCGTGCCGCTCTCCCCTTCCAGAAGGACCGTGCTGATACTGTCGGCCACATTGGGCAGGATGTCGAACAACTGATGCATTCGGTGGTTCTTCGAGATGATGTCTTCAAAGGAGTACCGCTCGGCAATGGTTTTTCGGAGTTTTTCCTCGACGCTGATGTCCCGGAAGGTCTCCACGGCTCCCATGATTTGGCCTCGTTCATCCCTAAGCAGGGCCGTGGAAATGCTGATCGGCAGGCGACGGCCGGCGGCATCGACGATATGGACCGTCCGGTTGACGATGGACTTTCCCGACTGCATGGTCTTGCGGAGGACGCACCCCTTCTCGCAGACATCCGCCTTGAGGACGTCCTTGCAGCGCTGACCGATTGCCTCTTCACGGCGGACGCCGGTGATCTGCTCCGCCGCCCGATTGAAGGAGGTGATAAGCCAGTGGTCATCGACGGTAAAAACGCCGTCGGCGATCGAGTCTAAAATGATGTCCTTTTCCATGCGCCCTTCATAACATATTTATCCACCCACTTGAAATACAAACCGCTGCGGGACGGTTGCCCGGATCATGATCCCGATGCAGTTGAATCCCTCCCCATCTCCGGTTGGGAACGGCCGTGCAGGGTTTCGGGAAGAGTGACCAGCAGGGGAATCCGGACCAGAAGCTCGACGGCGACCGGGATCAGGAACAGGTACTGCGGACCGATCCTGTCCCAGATGATCCCGGCCGTCAGGGCAAGGAGACCGCCGAGCACCATCTTGACGAACCGGTTCATCCCGACCCAGCGCCCCATCTGCTCCTGCGGCACCAGCTCCCGCTCGATCGCCGCGCTGACCGGCAGGCCGATGAAGAAGAAACCCTGCAGGATGCCCGCAACCACCAGCCAGGCCGGTGAAGGGGCTGCCACCAGCACGAGGTTCGACAGGCAGAAGAGCGGGATCGTGATGTAGAGCACCTTCTTGCGGCCGACCCGGTCGGCCATCCGACCGAGAGGGATCGAAAAGAGGATCGGCGAGAGGGCCGAGGCGGCGACCATCGCGCCGAGAACCAGTTCGTCGGCTCCCTTGAACTTGTGGGCATAGACCTGCATGAAGGGCAGGACCATCCCGTAGGGCAGCTGGCTGAGCGACGAGAGCACGAGCCACTTCTTGAGCTGGCGCCCCCCGTGGAGGACCGCGATAATGTCCCGGATCAGGTGGGGGCGCCCGCCGCCCCCCGGCCGGACGTACTTCCGCTCCGACAGCTGTCTCAGGACCAGTACGAAGGTGAAACCCGTGACCACCATCCCCAGGAAGAAGAGTGGGCGGATCCCGGCGGCGCTGATCCCGCCGGACAGGGAGACAATCCAGGTCGCCAGCATGGGCGCGACCATACCCAAAAGGCCCGCCGTCACCGTCTCACAAAGTAGCATTCCCGTGGCCCGATCCCGGTTGACCAGGCAGTTGCCGCAGATCGTGGCGCAGCTGTTGGTGCTCGTCGAGCTCCCGACCCAGTAGGCCATCATCGCCACGAGCGTCACCTGCCAGCTCACCGCCAGCCCATAGAGCAGGTAGGAAAGCCCCACGATGACGATTCCGATCAGATAGATCCGCTTGGGGCCGGTCCGATCGATGATCCAGCCGGTATAGGGACCGAGGATGCCCGCGACGATCATGCCGATGCTGTTGACCAGCCCCAGCTCCGTCCCCGTGGCCCCGAGGGCGACGATATACAGGGAGAGGTACGGGAAGACCATCTGATAGGCAAACTTGTCCAGCGAGGTGCGCAGGACCGTGACTTTCCAGTCCCGGTGCTGCCGCTTCATAAAGGAGAAGCCGTTGCCGATAAAGGCCGGCAGCGGCCCTGTGGATGGCTCGTTATGATCGCTCAAATGAATACTCCTTTTCTATCCGCCTGCGGCATGGGCAAAAAATGGAATAACCGCGCCGTCAAACGGTACAATTCGAGTTCAAAAGACCAGGAGTGAAATGCCGATGGTTCCCAGGATCAGCCAGACAACGTCTTTTTTCCACCCCACCAGGTAAATAACGGAAACCGCAAACACCGCCCATGCCTGCCAGTGGACGAGGGAATGGACGCCGAATTGCAGGACGACAAAAAGGAGAAGCCCGATAAAACCGGACAGGAAACCCCGGATGACCGCCTTGACGATCCTGAGATTCTTGATTTTCGCATGAGCCCGGCTGATCAGCATCATGGCCGTCAGCGACGGGGTGAAAATGCCGATAGTGGCGATGACGGCCCCGAGGACCCCCAGCACCTTGTACCCGATGAAGGTGGCCGTGATGAAGACCGGCCCCGGCGTGATCTGTCCCAGGGCGATCCCGTCGCGGAAGGCCTTCAGATCGAGCCAGTGCATTCCGTCCACAACGACGCCCTGAATGAGGGGAATGGCGGTAAAACCGCCGCCAAAGGCAAACGAACCGATCTGGAAGAAGGTCGCGAAGAGGTTCCATGTGCCGTCAACCAGCCCAAAGGTGACGGCGAGTAAAACAGCCAGCGCGGCCGGGGGCAGAAGATTCCGCCACAGAGGCGGCGCGGGGACTTCAACCACCGGCTCGGAATGCTTCGGCGCTTTTCCCTGTTCGCCAGCGCCGCTGAAGTAAAAGAACAAAGCCCCCAGCACCCCGGAGACAAGGATGATATAAACCACATTCCAGCGCAGCCAGAGTATCCCCAGGAAAGAGAGAACCGCAATCGCAAGGCCCTTGAAGGCGGCGTTACGGTCCATGCCCTGGAAGACCGAGCGACCCATCATCAGGGTCGCGTTCACCAGCAATGCGACCACCATCGCCCCGAGGCCCAAGAAGATCGAGTGGACAAATTTCAGGTCGCCGAACGAGAAATAGGCCCAGGCCAGAATCGTGATGGCCGCCATGGCCGGAAAGGCAAACGCAAAGGGCATCAGGATGCCGCCCCATCCGCCCTTCAGCTTCTGGCCGATATAGCCCATCAGAGTCACCCCCGTCGCCCCCGGCAAGATTTGGGACAGGCTCAAGGCGTTCATGAACTCCTCAGCGGAGATCCACTTCTTCTCATTGACGATGACTCTCTTCATCAAGGCCAGGATCGCCGGCCCGCCATAGCCGACAGCGCCGACATAGAGGGCCGTTCTCAGGATTTCCAACAAGGTCGGCTGTATCATGATCATCTATATCCCTATGGAATGAGAAATGCGCCTCAGAGAATTACACGAAAGACCTCAGGCCTCATGGCAGCCGTGTTCGTGCTGTTCGCAGGCAATTCCCGAATCCTTCAGGGTTCCGGCAAGCCAGCCTTCGGCGACCTCCTTGACGTTGCCCGAGCATCCCCGGAGGACATCGATTCCGCAACCGTTCAGGACGTTCACGGCACCCTGCCCCATGTTTCCGGCCAGCATCAATTTCACTCCCCGCTCAGCCAGGGTCTGCGCAATATTCGATTTGCAGCCGCAACCGGCAGGCGAAGAGATCGTTTCTTCCGAAACAATTTCTTTGTTCTCATTGACGGTGAATACGGTGAAGTATTCACAGTGGCCGAAGTGTTCGTCCACCCGATTCTGAGATGACGGTAAAGCGATTTTCATGATGTTTTTCCTTTCAAGACGGTTTTATTTTACGCATGCTCTCGGCAATGCGGACAACTCATTTCATGATGCTTGCTACAGTCAGGGCGGAATGCCCGGCGGCAGCGCGGACACCGGACCGGGTCAACCGCTTTGATCGAAACGGAACCACCCTCGATGCGAAGGACTTTTCCGTTGACGAGGACATCGGCGACCTTCCGGCGCGCCGCTTCGATGATCCTGCCGAAGGTCTGCCGCGAGATGTTCATCCGGGCCGCTGCCTGCTCCTGATACAGTCCCTCCAGGTCGGCCAGACGGATCGCCTCATACTCGTCAAGGCTCAAAAGAACCTCTTCGCAAGAGGAAGGCTTCGCGCCCTCAGGCGAGAAACAGCTTTTCCCCGGCATGACGCCGATCTGTCGGCAACATTTCGGTCTTGGCATGGTGGCGCTCCTTGAAAGCCATTATAAGCATATGCCCATAATTTGTCAAGGCGAGAAAATGAAAGTGGTGGTATTTGTCCTCTGCGTTAGGTTTTTCCTTCCGTTCTCTTCCCCGGGAGAGGATTGCCCAGAAGAAGCCAGATAAAGAAAGGACCGCCGAGCAGCGCCGTGATGATGCCGACGGGGATTTCGGCGGGGGCGATGATGGTACGGGCCACCGTGTCGCAAAGGGTAAGGAACGATCCGCCGAAGAGCAGTGAGGCCGGGGTGAGATACCGGTGGTCGACGCCGATGATCAATCGGCACATGTGAGGCACCATGATGCCGACAAACCCGATGGGACCGCAGACGGCCACCACGCTTCCCACCATGGCCGATGAGCCCAGAAAGAGCACTTTCATGGTCTTTGCCGCATCGACGCCCCTGCTGATGGCGATCTCTTCGCCCGCCGCAAGCAGGTTCAGCTCGTGGGTCAAAAGCAGCATGACGACGCTCCCGACGACCACAAAGGGGGCCACATTGAGGACCGATTCAAAACCCGCCACTTCGAGTCCGCCCATGAGCCAGCGCATCATATGGGCGGAACGGGCAAAATCGCTCATGTACTGGGTGAAGAGGATGAGACTGGAGAAAAAGAAGCTGATGGCCACCCCGGAAAGGAGCATCGTGCCGGTGTTAAAACCCTTTGCCAGTCGCGTGAGGCCATAGACGAGGAGAATCGAAAGGATGGCCCCGGCAAAGGCGAAGAAGGAGATGCCCGACAGGCCGGCAATGGAGAAAACAAGGCCGAGGCGGATGTAGATCACGGCGCCGAGAGAAGCGCCGCTGGCCACGCCGAGGGTAAAGGGTTCGGCCAGGGGGCTGCGAAACAAGGTCTGAAAGGCAAGCCCGCTGAGGGCAAGGGCAGCGCCGGCCAGGAACGAAACACAGACCCGCGGCACCCGAATCTTCCAGATAATGTCCGTATCGAGACCGCCCGAGAAGATCCGGAAGAGGGCATCCAGGGGAACGGACCTCATGCCGATCAGGGGCGCTCCGGCAAGAACGAGAGCGGAAACAGCCAAAAGCGCCACAAGAACGACCCTTCTGCGATCTTTTTCCTTTTTCATTGCAGCACCCCCGGCACCACCAGACGGCCCCCGGTCGCCGGATGGTTCACAATGCAGAATTCCGTTCCATAGATGGTTCGGAGCACACCTTGCTCCATGAATTCCCCCGGGCCGCCGTTAAAGACGAGGGCACCCTTCTTGAGGGCCACGATGCGTCCTCCTGCCAGGGCTGCCGCATTGATATCGTGGGTGACCGACACAATGGTTACGCCGTGAATTCTGTTGATCCGACTGAGGAGGGCGCGGACATCGGTGTCGTGTTTCGGATCGAGGAAAGTGGTCGGTTCGTCGAGCAGCATGACCTTGGTATCTTGGGCAAGGGCAGCGGCAATGAACACCTTCTGTCGTTCACCGCCGCTCAATGTGGCCAGCAGCCGGTTGGCAAGATGACTTGTCCCTGTGGTATCCAGCGCCGCCTGGACAGCCTTTTCATCGCTTTTGCGGGCCGATGAAAAGGGACTCAGGTAGGGGTACCTCGCCATCATCAGAAATTCATCGACCGTAAAGGGCGAGGAACGGCCATCGGCCTGCGGGACATAGGAGATGAGGCACGCCAGATCTCTCTGGCGAAAGCTTTCAATCTCCTTTCCGGCAATAGTGATCCTCCCGCCGCTGCCCCTGAGGATGCGGACAAGACATTTGAGCAGCGTCGTCTTCCCCGAACCGTTCGGCCCGACAATGGACAGATACTCGCCTTCCCTGATGGTCAAGAAGATGTCTTTGAGAATCTCCTTCCTGTTCAGGGTGCAGGAAAAATGGTCTATCTCAATAATTGTCTGGTGGTGCATTAGGGTTTCCTCTTAGGTTCGGAATGGAGAACCGACGCTATATCTTCGAGAGCAAGGATGAACCGGGGGCCGGGGATGACCATGTAATCCTTCTCCAGAACGTAGATACGGTTGTCCCGAGCTGCGGCCGTGCCGGATGCAGCTTCCCGCCATTTCCTGATTCCTGCCGCCCTTGCCGATTCCCCCGAGGCCCGATAATCGGTATTGACTGCGATGTCGATAATAACCTCGGGATTGAGTTCGAGCAAACCCTCCCGCGATATCTCGGGGAAGGCCAGTTTTCCCTGATAGGCGTTGACGCCACCGGCAAGATCGACCAACTGTCCATAGAAGGTCCGGGGACCGGCCACACAGATTTTATCGAGGTGGCCGCCCATGTTCCCTCCGATGGAAACCATGACCCGTGGACGGGAGAGCCTACGAGCCCCCTGACGGATATGGTCCCTTCTGGCGGTGAGGTCCGCTGCCAGGCTTACGGAACGCTCTTCCACGCCGCACCGACTGCCGATCGCTGCGATGGCCGCAAAGATGTCTGCAATGGTCTTGTTGTTGACCACGAGCACACTGAAGCCCGCCTTGTCAAGAAACTGCCTTATGTTTTCCTGCTCGGGCAGCAGGATCACCAGATCGGGAGCGAGACTCAGGATGGCCTCGTAATTCGCGTCATAGAATCCTCCGATTCGCGCTTTTTTTCGCGCCTCGGCCGGGAACTCGCAATAGCGGGTCACGGCCACCACGTTATCTCCCAAGCCAAGGGCAAAAAGGGTTTCCGTGATACTCGGCGCCAGAGAGACGATACGGCGACACGGTAAGTAAGCAGGCGCCTTCCGGGAGGCAAGGGAAAGGGACGCCGCAGGCTCCTGTACCCGCAGCGCCCGCTTCCCCAGATAACTGCCGCCGAAGGCCAGGGCGGTAATGATCAGCACCACGATCGTCCTGGTCAGACTGCTATTCACCATGGAAGCCTGCCTTTATCCTGCATGAAGGTCCTTAACTTCTCAGAACGAAAGTTTTACCCCGCCATAGGCGCCGATGCCCGGGGTGCCCCATCCCGCCACCTCTTCATATTCTGCATTGCAGAGATTCTCGATGCGGCTAAAGAGCTGCACATTTTTGGTAATGTCATAGGAGGCGGCCAGATTGACGAAGGTGTAACCTCCCAGAGTGACTCTCGTGGTGGAGTAGGTCATGTTGTCGAAATAGTTGTCATCCCTCTTTCCCACATAGACGATGCCCAGATTGACGTTCCCCTTCTCCTGAAAACGGTAGTTGGCATCGAAGGCAAGCCTGTGCCTCGGCCTTCTCAGCAGGGACTTACCGGTGGTCTTGTCTTCCGTGTCTGTGTAGGTATAACTGAGCCGCAGGGCGAGTTCCTGCAAGGGCTGGAGGGAAAGGGCGGCCTCCACCCCTTGCGTTCTGGCGGCGGCGATGTTCCGGTACTTGGACTGCACACCGTCGAAATCAATCAAATTTTCAAAATCGTTTCCGAAATGGGTCAGACCGAAAGAGACCTTCTTTCCCAGCAAAGGCTGCTCGATGCCGATATCCCAGCCCTTGCTCTTTGCCGCCTCCAGGTTCCGGCTGCCGTATTGAGAATAGATCTGGTAGAGGGAGGGGGCCTTGAATCCCGTTCCATAGGTCCCCTTCAGGCGCGTTTGGGTCTGCGGAATCAGATAAGAGGCGGTGAGGCGGTAGGTGGCCTCGGTCCCGAACAGGCTGTGTTCGTCGATGCGTATCCCTGCCGTGGCGAAGAAGCGGTCGGCGAGTTTGATCTCATCCTGGAGATAGTAGCCTGTCACCCGGGCCGTTTCCTTGGCGAAGGTCTCCGTATAGGGTCCCCAGGCACTCGTCGAACTGTAGTCCGATTTCCCCTGTTCCGCTTTCACTTCGGCTCCGAAGGTCACCGTGTTGGTCTCGTGGAGAAAGAGGTTGTGCTGCCAGTCCAGCTTGTAGGACTCCCCGAGAAAGGAACTGCGCTCGGAATCACTGGGGTGCGCCGCATCGGGATCGTTCCGGTATTTCCGGTCGTTTTGGGCCAGGGAAAGACCGAGTTTCTGCGCCCATAGGCCTTCAAAAAGAGATAATTCCCCCTGGAGCTTGGTCATGAGTTCTTTTGAGTCCACGACATAGTTCGGGTCATCGCCCCCGGCGCCGCCATAATTGTCCAGGTCGGCATGGGCGTCGGCATAACGCAGGAAAAGATCGGCCGAGAATTGCTCGGTAGGCGTCACGCCGAACCTGCCCGAGAAGGAGGTGTTTTGATAGCCGTCCCGTTCCCGGTTACCATATTTCTCTCCGGCCGCCGAGATGCCGCCGCTATCGGTCCGGGAGAGGCCGAGGGAGAAGTTGCCCCAATCGTTACCGCCGCTCAGCCCGGCCTTTTCGCGAAAGGTAGCAAAGCTCCCGCCTTCGGCGGAGACAAAGCCCGCGGCCTTGCCTTTCCCTTTCTTCGTGATGATGTTGATCACCCCGCCCATGGCATCGGAGCCGTAAAGGGTGCTCTGGGGGCCTCTGATCACCTCGATGCGCTCGATGTTATCCAGGGCGAAATTGGCCGGGTTGAAGGATCGCCCCGAGGATATCGGATCGTTCACCTCCACGCCATCGACCAATACGAGGGTCAACTCGGAAGCAGCACCCCGGATAAATATCGATGCGCTGCCCCCCTGCCCCCCTGTCTGCACCACGTCTAGCCCCGGAACGGACTGGAGGGCATCGATCAGCGTTCGTTTCTGCCCCTTCTCTATCTCACTCGCCGTGATGACGGTAGACGAGCTTCCTACCGCGGCCTCTGTGGTTTCCATCCTCGTGGCGGTCACGACCATCTCTTCCATGCTGTAAGGTTCCGCTGCACTTGCCGTCCGCAGCCCCCATAGCCCTGTGATCAGTAAAAACACCCCTGCCAGCCTGACAACCCATATCTGTGTCATTGTCCTTTGCTCCTTTCTTTTCCCTCGAAAAGTGATGGTGTATTCTGCGTCCGGAACAGGTCTCCTGGCTTTCGATCATCCTACTGGCTGCGCCTTCCCATCCCAGGTTGAGGACAGTGGCATTGTGCAGCGTTCGTCACGACTACAGTCGCGGGGCGGCGGGAGTTTTGGACTCCCTTCCCTTGATCCGGATGCACCCTCTTGAAACTGTTATACTTAACTGCATTCTACTGTCATTTGACCTCCTGTTCGACCGACGATACAACAGAGTCCGGATGAATGGCGTTCTTCGTTTTGGAAAATCCGTTCTGTTTGCCCAAGGCCTCCACGACTGCTTGGTACACGGTCTTTCCGATCAACTCCCCGATTTTGCTGTGGCCGCCCGTATAGGTCACCTTCGGTCCCGTGGCGCCGGAGACAACCATCATGCTGTCCGTACCCGTACCGGTGGCTTGCACCCCTTTTGTATAGCTGCTGGGTACGCGAAGATCCTCGAAGGCGGCCGTCTTCGCTTCCGTACCGGTGATGATGGTCCTGGCCATGGCCCCGTCCGTCAACCGCGCATTGGTGAGGATCACGATGTTGACTGTTCCATGGCCAGGCAGGCCGTTCCTTGCCTGACCGGCACCGGGGTCAACCTCGATATAGCTGCCTTCGTCGACTCCGGCCCTCAGCGCATTGCTCTTTGCCCCGGCCGTGGCCAGTACCGTGACCGTGATCGGGGAGAATGACAGCGTGACAACAGCCAGATTGTCCATATCGGCGGCGGTCGCCATCAGGGCAATCTCACCCCGCCGGAGTTGAAGGGCCCAAGCGATCCGTTCCTCGGTCTTCGCCTCGTAGACTTTGCTGCCGTCCTCAGTCGCCGTTTTCATGGTCTCGGAAACACGCTCCCAGAGGAGGGGATGGGCTGCATGGTTCACAGCGGCAAAGACCTGCACAAACCCGTCTTTGGTGGAGAGGAGGCGCCGCCTTTCCGGGAAGCGAATGACGAGCGTCTTTTCCCACAGGCCATCCTGAGCCGAGCGGATGAAGGACGCCTTCGCCTGAACATTGTCCGGGATGGCAATGCCGGCCGCCCCTGCCCAGGAGGGAAGGAGGAGAAGAAAAACAGCTATGTACGTCAGAAACTTTGTCATGTGTGATCTCCCTGAATGCCCTGCCAAGTCTCCTCATGCAGGGTAAAACGTATGGGCAGAAGCGCCTTCGCTGCAACGGGAACTCCGTTTCGTGTGGCCGGTGCGAAGCGGGACCTCCTGACTGCTTCGATGGAAGGACCGATAAACATCTGATTGGATGCCTCCACAACCTCGACACCCATGAGACGCCCCTGGTCGTTAAGGGAGACGGACAAGAGGACCTTGCCTTCCAGTTTGCGCCTCCTTGCCAGGAGGGGATATTCGGGCAGTTCCCGGTAAAGAAAGCGGGGGGCTTCAGGCTTTCCAAAGCTCGTGGCAACCACACCCTGACCAATATTTTGTCCGGCCCCGGCCCCTACACCCATCGCGCCGCGTGCCAACAGCCCGGGATCATTTCCTTGCCCGGCAATTGTCGGCTTTGATTTTCCATCTGCATTAGGGGTGGGAGGACCCATGATGCCACCAACCGTCAGCGCCTCCCCCTGTTTCAACACTTGTTCATCACCGGCAGTGCTGTTTCCGGCAGGATGAAAGGGTTCGGCTTTGTGTGTATCCGGTTCTTTGGCCGATTGGGACAACTGGGGATGAATGGACGCACTGTCTTTTCGTTTGTTCTCCTTCCGGATATGCCTGTCGGCTTGTGGCTTTCCCGACTCCGAGCGATGAACAGTCATCCCAAGGGATGTTTCGCTTACCAGGGAAACCTCGAACCAGTCTGATTTGGGGGCGTCCTTCATGGTCCCCAATGTGAAGAAAATGGCACCGTGCAGGAGGACAGAAAGAACGGCATAGGCTATCCATCTGTGATCATCAACCAAGGCACACACCCCTCAGACAAAAAAATCCCCGAACCTGGATTGACCAAGTTCGGGGATGCCGTATTTCATCCACCTGACGTCGTCGATCATCCCCTTTACCACGGGGGATAATCATGCCTATAACCTGCAAGAAGGTCTTCCGGCTTCCGGATCGTCTTACTTACCGCGTCTTCCCATTCCTTAAAAACGGAACAGTGACATTGGTGCGGTTTTCATCCCCGGTTACGGCGGCGGGTCCGCGACGGATTCACACCGTCTTCCCTTTTATGGCCTTGTGGCCTCTCACTTAATAGGTTCTCTAATACAGACCGGCTGGCAATGTCAAGATCAGAATCATTTTAAATGAACTTGAGGTGATCGCTCATGGCATCCGTCATTCGGTCAAACTCTTCGGGGCGCAGAAAGTACCCCCAAGCCGATGCACTCCGTGGAACCGGACAAAGCGAAGCGCGAGATGTAACCTTTTCGTCATTGGGACGTTGTACTATGCAAAGGGGTGTCCACCCATAGGGATGGATAAATCAACCCGCACGACAAAGGAGGTTCAAGATGGACGCAGCGAAATGGATAAAGACGGGCATTACCGGCGCGGTGGTGGGGCTGTGCATCGTCAGCGTGGCTTCCGCAGGCGATCAGATCAGGAAGCAAGACCGCAAAAAAGACGGTTCCTGCCAGACCTACCTCATGAACGGCGAAGCAGGGAGCGCAGTGGCCGCAGTTCAGACCAGGAAACAAGATCGCAAGAAGGATGGTTCCTGCCAGAGCTACTTCGGGGAAGGGAAATCAGGGTTGGAAGTAGCCGCCAATCAGACCCGTCAGCGGGACCGCAAGCGGGACGGATCCTGCTAAAACACGCAACGCCTGGCGAACGGCCGGTCGTTCCATGCAAATCCAGCGGCAGGGTGAGAAGCGCGGACGCGCCCTTCTCACCCTGCCTTTTTTTATAGAGCCGCGGGAGCTAGGCGGAAAGGCTGAGCTACCGGCCGCCACCACCGCCGGAACCACCACCACCCCCCGAACCGCCACCCGAGCCACCGTGGCCCCCGGCGCCGCCCGAACCATAGCCACCTCCCCCGGCGCCGGCCGCACCCAAGCCTCCGGCCCGCGCCCCCGCCCCGATCTGGGCGCCGTATTGCTGCGCGATCTGTCCCGCGTTCCCATAACGGGCCTCGGCGGCGAAGGTGTTTCTCATCTGGGCCATTTCCCGGGCTGTAAAATGGTTCTGGAGGGCCTGGCAGACCACATTCCCGACGGTATTAGTGGGGACACCGAGCCTGGCCATCTCGCGGACCGTCTGCATCGATTGGAGCGCCAGCTCGTGGCGTTGCTCGGCGCTGAGTTGGCGGCTCTGCTGCTGGAGATTCTCCGCGACCCGCGCCAGGTCCCGCTGCTGAATGCCGGCGGCCATCCCCTCGGCAATGGTCCTGCCCAAGGCCTGCTGTTGCCGCGCGTCGGTCGTCAGGGAGCGTGCGTTCTGGAAGGCCGAGGCATAGCGGGAACGAACCGTTTCCATCGCCTGGATGGTCTGTTCGGCCGTGACATGCTTCGCGATCCCCTCGTGGGCCTTGCTCACGATCGGTTCGATCGGCAATTTCTCTTGGTGAGCCGCCAGGACGATCTCATGCGCTCGGACCGTGAGGCGTTCGCTGAAGCGGTTCTCTTCCATCTTCGCCGTCAGCGCGGCGACCTCATTCGGATCGATCCCGGCGCGAACCGCCTCCCTGGCGCTGGCCCTGACCCGGTCCGGCGTCTCGGGGGGCAAGCGACTCTCCCAGTCGGCGCCGAAGGCGGTCGTTCCCAGCAGAAGCAGCACAACGACTGTTCCCATCATCCTTTTCATGCTTTTCATGATCTTGCTCCTTTCCTCCCATCTCTGGCCAAAGGCGCGAGAGGCTTATCTTCATATCGTCCTAGGACGGCATTGTCCCTATGGCTCAGTCGTGTACAGGCAGTTCAGGGAACCGAAATCGTCCATCTCCCGATAGGGGCAGTCCGGAAGCCGGACCTTGCCGTCGATCACATAGAAATACCTGAATTCCCCCACCTTCGGAAGCGTGATCCGCCACGTCTTCGCGTCCGTCTTTTCCGGCCGACGGAGCGTAAAACCGTCGAGGGACGAGGCAAACTGCACTTCTCTCGCCTGACCGTCCTCGAGATACACCTGCAGGTTGTTTGCCTCCTCGCGATAGTAATGGGTGGCACACCCGGCAAGGAGAAAAAGCGGCGTCAGAATCCACCAGGGCTGCCGCCTCATAAGGTCCGACCTCCAACGGCAAGCACGCTGTTTTCGCTTCCGAAATCGTCCGTCTCCCGTTCCGGGATCGTCGGGTCGGGCAGCCGTTCGCCGCTGTCCAGGAGATAAGCGAAACGATATTCCCCCTGGGGCAGGGTGAACGTATGTTCCCAATAACCGCTGTTACCCACCTTCTTCATCGGCACGGCCTTCCAATCCGTAAAGCTGCCCGTGATCTCGATCCGGCTGACGTCCGGACGGTAGAAGACGAACCGATAGGGTGTCTCCGGATACGGGACCTGCCCCCAGGGATTGAATAAGAGGAGCAGGCCTGCCGTTGCCGCAACCGCGGCAAGGGCGACCGGACGGAGAAAACGGAGGACCCGCGGCCGCGTTACCTCCAGCCGTCTTTCGGGAATGCGTTCCACGGGAGCGGAGCGCAGGCGCTTTTCCTGGTGGAGCAATTCCACCGTTTCGTCCTTGAACGGCCCCGACCCGTGAACGGCCTCGACGAATTCGATCTTGTCGTCAAGGGTCATTTCATCATCGATAAACAGACTGATCAGCGGGTCATTCATCCTTTGCCTCCTGCATGTATTTTCTGAGCTTCAGGCGCGCCCGGTGAACCCGCACCTTCACATTCGCCTCGCTGATGCCGGTAAGCGTCGCGATTTCGGCATAGGCAAGATCGCCGCCTGCGACCAGGCTCAGGATCTCGCGTTCATCCGGCTCCAGCAATTTCATCGCAGCCATTACGCTGCTGTATTCAGAGCGGATGATGAGCCGCTGATCGGGGTCCAAGGACGGCTCCAAACCTTCTGCCGCCTCGCCGCTTGGTTGCTTCTTTGCTCTTCGCCTCTCGTCCAGGAAAAGATTCCGGGCAATCCGGTAGAGCAGCGGGATGTCCCGGTTCACCTTTCCGTAATGGCTGAAATGGCGGACAAAGGTCTCCTGCATGATGTCGCCCGCCAGGCTGCCGTCCCCGGTCATCCGCATCAGGTAATTGAAAATCTTGCCTTTCCAGTTCCGGTAGAACAGCCCGTAATCATCCATACATTTCCATAACGCCGACCGTGGCAAAAGGTTACAACTTTTCTTGAAGGACAGGCCTTTTTGCAGGCGAGACAGCCGATGCAGGCTTGATGATTCACGATGATCTTAACTGCGCTGAACATCTCGGCCAACCAGCGGACCAGCCAAAGGGGCAAAAACAAGAGAGGCCGCACCAGGCACGGCAGTGCATACGCCGGGAAAAGCATGTGCCGCAATGCCTCGTTATGCGGATTTAATGAACATTCTCGCGCTTGTTGTCAAGTTCAATGTTTTACATTTTACCTTTTCCATCTTGATCTGAATCAATGACAATCCCACCGGGCAGCGGTATGGCTGAATCGTAAGGCAATAAGGGAAATGCGCGGCATGCGCGTTGAAATTACAGTGCAACCAATATCGCAGGAGGAAAAAAATGGAAACGAAAGAATGGGTGGGACACGCCGACGACAGCACCTTTGCAACAGCGGCCCTGCAAACGGCCGAACCGGTCCTGGTCGATTTCTGGGCCCCCTGGTGCGGACCTTGCCGGACATTGGCGCCGGTCCTGGAAGAGATAAGCAAGGACTATGACGGCAGGACCAAGATCATCAAGGTGAACGTGGATGAGTCCCCGAAAACCGCTTCGGAATACGGGGTTCAGAGCATCCCGACCTTGCTCTTTATACGGGAGGGAAAGATCCGGGAGACCATAGTGGGGCTTACAACCAAGGACAAGCTTGCGGCCTTCATCGACCGGAATCTGGCCTGATCGCCGGATGGAGGGAGATGAAGCGACATTGATGCACCCAACTACAAGGAGGAAGACGAGATGAGCGATGTGTTGATTTTCCTGGTCGTCGTGGCCGCCTGGGTCTTTATCCAGGGCTGGCTCCTGCCCCGGCGGGGTATCCCCACCTGACTGCGTCCGAGCTGCTCGGTCGAGGGCGGTAAAAAGAAATCTTCAGAATAACCCTGGAACAAAGCCGATCAAATAGAGGACGGCGGGTCTTTTGCCTGCCGTCCTCCTCTATTTGATGATATCTCCCCTCAGGCGATCGTCCGCGCTTCCCACAGGACAGACTGATCAAGTGATTGGGCAGAGGCGAATGCAGTTTGCACAGGCAAAGCAGTCCTGGATGACTCAATTACATTTGAAGATTGTTCCATGACCGTGGAAGAGTTTTAATTTCTGAAGATTTTACAGCGGATCGGTCATCCATGTCTTTATGTCTCCAGGGGAGATTCCGTTGCCGGATCTTTCGGCGGTTCCTGTTTTACGGCCGCCCCAAGCCCCTTCTCGACGGTATCCGACAGAGGGGGCTGCTTTACATCCGACGCTGGTGCGAGTGCCTCATCGATCCTCGGCCCTTCCGGAAGCAGGGGAGCCCGCTGCGGCTCCATCCCGGCCAGCCAGAGGGGATGGCGATGGCGCGCATAGTCGAGACGCACCGATCCCGTAACGATTCCACGGACCATCGGCCGGTTCGGCTTGAGCAGGATCGCCCCGATGTGGGCGACGAAGGCCAAGACAAAGAGGATAAAAAAGAGGTTGTGGAGCCAGGTGGCCCAGAGGACAAGCGTGTAGTTCATATCCGGTGCGTAAAGGTTTTTGGCTGTCTTCACCAGGCCGGAAAGGATCAGTACCGCGATGACAGCGGCCATGCCGAGATAGGCAAGTCGCTGCTCGGGCAAGTATTTCTCAAATGGCGGCTCTTCCCCCTTGCCGAAAAAGGTCTTGATGACGGCGATGGAGGTTTTCAGATCACCCCTGCGGGGGATCAACCCCCAATCGCCGGAGAGCCCATGGTGGACAATATGGAACAGGGAAGCGGCAATGAAGACCACAGACGCCGCGTAATGGACCGACAGGGAGGTGATGAAGTCGCCGGACCAGGCCAATCCCGGGATGGCGGTGATCTTGTAGCGGGCAGCCATCGGGAGTTCGAAGAGTCCTGACAACAGTAAAAGCAGCCCGGAAAGCGCGATCGTCCAATGTTCCGCCAGTTCGACCACGCTATGCCGAACCACTCGGTTTTTGTCTGCTCTGATGTATTCAGACATAATTCACTCCTCCCTCTTCGATCCGCTTTTTCTCTTGGAGACGAACGCGAAAACACCCGCTGCGATCCCGATCGCCGGGGCGGCCAGCACCGCTTTTCCGAGGCCATCGGTCTTTTCCATTCTCCTTTTGACCTTTCCCAGGCCCGGTCGCCCGGCCTCCTGCTTGACGGAAGCGTTAAGGGCGTCGAAGGCAACAGGGGAAACGTAAAGGGTGCTCGTCCCGCCGTTCTCGGTTTTTCCGTAGAGGTAACCGCTGATCTTATTCTTCAATTCCTCGGCTTTGGCGAAGATCTCTTCGCGGGGTCCGATGGCCATCGCCTGTTTCGGGCAGGCCTCGATGCAGGCAGGTATCTTCCCGTCCTTGAGCAGGTCGTTGCAGAGATCGCATTTGACCATGATGCCGTTGCCCATGAGCGTGGGCAGAACCTTTAAATAAACCCCAATGCCGGACTGGCGCTGCGGGATCTCCCAGGGGCAGACCGTCTTGCACTTGGCCCCGCCAAAGCAGGTGGCGGGATCGATGACGACGGCCCCGTTCTCGTGCTTGTGGTTCGAGGCGAAAGGGCAGAGGGTGGCGCAGGCCGGATTGTCGCAGTGCATGCACCGTCTCGGGATGAATACGGCCTGTTTCCTGCCGCCGACGTCCGCTTCGACCTTCTGGACGAAAATCAGATTGTAGGGCGTCAGGCGATCAAAAACGGCTTTCTTCTTTGACCAGTCTTCGACTTTGCGGGTGGGGAAAGGGATCGGAATCGGATCCACCGGTTCCGGGATGCTTCCTGTTTTTATTTTTTTACAGGCGGAGGCGCATGCTGGGACATCAAGAGCACTGCATCCGTCGCACCGGGTGAGGTCGATCAGGCTGGCAAGCTTGCCTTCCCCGGCCCATGCCTTTTGCGGTATATTGAAAAGGGCCGTCGTTCCAATGACTGCGGACGCCGTCGCCGACTTCAGGAAACGGCGGCGGTTCAGGTTCACCATTTTTTTCATCTCGCTCCTCCTTATTTTCCAGCCAGGCCATGTCAAACGATTGGAGATGGCCTGCGGAATCATTCGCTCACACCTTCCTGCGGGGCTTGCGCCTTTTGCCCCCCGATCCGCAGTTGAAGCCGAGGCGGCTGACTTCCTTTACAATCCTTTTGTCTCTCGCCGTCTTCCGTGCTATTCTTTGTTGCCACCTCTACAGCACTGCCATCTTCAATCACCGGCCCCGCCGGTAGAATAGTAGTCGGATACATGGATAATGCGATGGTTATTGTACAGGATGTCCTGCCGATATCGCAATCCCTTCGTTCAGAGGCTTTCGTTTAGGCAATGAATACAGGATGCGGCACGACCCGTCATTGACCTGAATCAACGGGAGAATTTTTCATGGAAGTCATCAGGCAGATGGAGGGGCTGCCCCTCTTCCAGGGGGTCCCAGCCGAAAAGCTCAAGGCGCTGGCAGAACGCGCCCTGTACAGGAGCTACAAGGCAGGAGAAACGATCATCGGCGAGACGGACCCTGTCCGGGCCTTCTATGTCGTCGTCACGGGACTGGTCAAGTTCTACAAGATATCGGCCGAGGGGAAGGAACAGACCCTCCACCTCCTGGGGCCCGGGAACCCCTTCGGCATGTGCACCGCCTTTGCCGTCGATTCCTTCCCGGCCAACGTCATGGCCATCGGGGAGAGCACCATTCTGCTGATCCCCGGACCGGTCATGGAGACGACGGCCATGCAGGAACCGCGTCTGCTGGTGAACATCATCCGGGTCCTCTCCGAGCGCCTCAAGGAATCCATGACCCTGATCGAATCCCTTGCCCTCAAAGAGCTCCCCCAGCGACTCGCCTCCTTCCTGGTCCACACCCTGCAAACGGGGAACGGAAAGTCGCCGGACCAATTGGAATTGACGGTCACGCAGCGCGAATTGGCCAAGATCCTGGGGGCTACGCCTGAGGCCCTATCGCGTACGCTCCGCCGGCTGAGCGACGCCGGGATGCTCTCAGTGGCGGGACGGTCGATCCGGATTCTGGACCGGCAGGGACTCGCCGGCCTGGCGGAGGGGGATTGAAAGGAAAGGAAGGGTTAATGAACGACGGCGCATGCCGCACCAAAAAACCTTCGGAGGAATGACCATGGATAGCCATACAAAACCAGGATGGATGGATCGTGTCGCCGGCGCTTCCCGTGTCTTCTTTTGGACCTTGTTGGCCCTGATGCTGGTGTTGCTGATCCTGTTCCAGTTTTTCGGATCACGGGCCACGCAAAGTGCCCGCGACAATCTGCTTAAAAGCTTGGAGCAGGACAGAAAGTCGCGTGTCATTGCAATGATCCACCGCCAGGAAAATGTGAGTTTCCTCGGCGTGCCGGTGTCGAGCAACATCAGCATTGAAGACTCGGAGGCGGTATTGCGAGCCATCCGTTTCACCCCACCGGATCAACCCATAGACATGATCCTGCATACCCCCGGAGGGCTCGTGCTCGCGGCGGAGCAAATCGCCAAGGCTCTCGTGGAGCACAAGGGGAAAGTCACCGTTTTTGTCCCCCATTACGCGATGAGTGGCGGCACCCTGATCGCCTTGGCAGCCGACGAGATTGTCATGGATGCCAATGCCGTGCTCGGCCCGGTCGATCCGCAAATCGGCGGCATGCCGGCCGCATCGATCGTCAATCTGTTGCGCTTCAAGAGACCCGCCCAGATCAGCGACGAGATGCTCATCCTTGCCGATATGGCACAAAAGGCACGGGTCCAGGTGGCAAGCTTCGTCGTCCAGGTGCTGCTCAAACACATGCCGCAAAAGAAAGCCGTCGAACTGGCGACGATATTAAGCGAGGGACGCTGGACCCATGATTTTCCCCTGCCGGTGCAGGCAGTTCAGCAGTTCGGACTCAAGGTCTCTACCGAAATGCCCCGCAAGGTCTATGAATTAATGGATCTTTATCCGCAAGACGGGGGTGGAAGGCCATCAGTGCTCTACGTGCCCATCCATCGCGCCATCGACCAGAAAGGCACAGTCCCCGGCAACCAAACACCCTCAAGCACATCCGGGAAATAGGTTTAGGACCGACACATGCCCACTAGCACAATGACAGCATCAACCGATAGAGGACGCGACCTCGCAGCGGCTTCAGTTCCCGACACGCTCACGGCGCTACGCGTAAACCCGGAGGCCGGTCTCAGCCGCGAAGAGGCCCGGGGCCGGCTGAAGGAGCACGGCTACAACGAAGTAGCCGAGCGACGGGGCCACCCGTTCCTCAAATTTCTTGGGAAATTCTGGGGAGTGTCGGCGTGGATGCTCGAGATGATCATGATCCTGTCGGCTGTCCTCCGGAAATACTCCGACCTTGCCGTGGTAAGCGCGCTTCTGGTCGTCAATGCCGTGTTGAGCTTTGCACAGGAACATCGCGCCGCCGGCGTCGTCGAAACGCTGCGGAAAAAGTTGCAGGTCAGCGCCCGCGTGTTGCGCGACGCAACATGGCAGTCCATTCCCGCTCGGGAGTTGGTCCCCGGCGACATCGTCCGCGTCCGTCCCGGCGACATCGTTCCAGCGGACGTGAAATGCCTCACCGGGACATTGAGCGTTGACCAATCGGCCCTCACCGGAGAGTCGATGGATGTCGATATCGCCCCGGGCGGCGTGCTCTCATCGGGATCCATTGTCCGGCGGGGAGAAGGCAACGGCGTGGTGATGCTGACGGGCAAGGACACCTACTTCGGTCGCACCACGGAACTCGTGCAGGAGGCGCGGCCGAAGCTCCACATCGAAGCGGTCGTCGCCAAGGTGGTTCGCTGGCTCTTCGTTATCGTCGGTACACTCCTGGCCGTGGTCATCGTCCTGTCGCTGATCCGCCATGTTCCCCTCCTCGAAATGATACCGCTCATGCTCGTCCTTTTGATGAGTGCAGTGCCGGTCGCCCTGCCCGTCATGTTCACCGTCAGCATGGCCTTCGGGTCAAAGGAACTGGCCAAGCGCGGCGTCCTGGTCACGCGCCTCAGCGCCGCGGAGGATGCCGCAACGATGGACGTGCTCTGCGTCGACAAGACGGGCACGATCACGATGAACCAACTGACCGTGACCGGCGTGATCCCCCTGGGGAATGCGACGGAATCCGACGTGCTCTTTGCCGGCGCGCTTGCCTCCCAGGAGGCCAACCAGGATCCGATCGACCTGGCGTTTCTCGCCGCGGCAAAAGAGCGGCACATCTTCGACAACCTATCCCGGATTATCCCCGTTTCCTTCACGCCCTTCGATGCGAAAAACCGGCGGACCGAAGCTGTGGTCGAATTCAGCGGAGAGCGGCTGCGCATGATAAAGGGCGCCGTGCGAACCGTCGCCCAGGCCTGCGGCCTTGAGCCCCCGGCAATCGAGGCACTGGAGACGCAGGTCAGCGAATCAGCTTCGCAGGGCTATCGGACGCTGGCAGTGGCGCGCGGCCCCGAGGCGGGCGGCCCTGCATTGGTTGGCTTGGTGATGTTGGTTGATCCGCCCCGGCCGGACGCCAAGCAGCTCATCGCCACACTTCGCGATCTTGGTGTTCCGGTAAAGATGCTCACCGGCGACGCGCTGGCCGTCGCGCGTGAGATCGCGCGCGGAGTCGGTTTACCCAACATCCGGCGTGTGGCGGACCTGAAGGCGGCGAGCGCCCAGGCCGGGAACGAGGCGGTTGACTTGTTGGCCGGCGCCGACGGTTTCGCCGAGGTGTATCCGGAGGACAAATACATCGTGGTCCAGCACCTGCAAGCCGCGGGGCATGTGACCGGCATGACGGGCGACGGCGTAAACGATTCTCCCGCCCTGCGCCAGGCGGAGGTAGGAATTGCCGTCAGCACCGCAACCGACGTCGCCAAGGGCGCCGCGAGCGTCGTTCTGACCGAACCGGGGCTGACGAACATCGTGGCCCTGGTCGAACAGGGGCGGACGATCTACCAACGCATCCTGACCTGGATCATCAACAAGATCAGCCGGACGATCCTGAAGGCGGCCTTCGTAGCCATCGCGTTCGTACTGACCGGCAAGTTCGTCGTCTCCGCCTTCGCGATGCTGCTCCTGGTTTTCATGACGGACTTCGCCAAGATCGCCCTGGCCACAGATCAGGTGCGACCCTCCAGGAAGCCAGAAACATGGGACATTGGCGGCTTCATCACCGTCTCCGTGGTACTGGGCGTCGCGATGGTCATGGAATCGCTTTTCCTCTTGTGGCTCGGCTGGTCGTATTTCGACTTGGCAACGAACAACAACGCCCTCTATACCTTCAGTTTCCTGACGCTGCTCTACTTTGCAGCATTCTCCATCCTGTCCGCACGGGAGCGCCGCCGATTCTGGGCGACGATGCCCAGCAAGACCCTCAGGGCGGCCCTTACAGCGGATGTGCTCGTGGGCACTGTCCTGACGCTCGTCGGCCTCCCGGGGCTTCTGCCATTGCCCTGGTGGCAGATGCTCGTCATTTTCATCTACGCGATGGTCGCGTGCCTGGTCCTGAACGATGCCGTGAAGGTCGCGATGATCAAATGGCTCATTCCCACAGCAGCGGCATAGATTTCAGACGGCGTAACGTTTGTAAACACGACGTGTGAGAAGGGTGGTAGCGTGGTCAGCAAAGAATGCTACAAAGTCTATCGCGTTTCCATAGGGAAGTCCCGAGCGAATCGAATAGATGGCGTGACGCCATCACCAAAATAACGCCGGGCCGAAGGAGGAAGGGGGTAAAGCCCTCCACCGACCCGACGCCGGATGGGTTTCCGTGATCTATGGTTCTCATCCCTCCATATGACTCCTATGGGAAGGGGAACCACACCCCAACCCACAGGTAGTCAACGCCGACATGGAGGAGGGCATGTCGATTCTCTCAGAGTGTGGCCTGATCAATGGCAAAGGGCATAATCAAATCACTTCTTCGTTGGCGGCATAATCACGAAATGGGCCCTTCTGTTTTTCGCCCAGGCCGTCTCGTCATGCCCTTTATCCAGCGGCATCTCCTTGCCGTAGCTGATCGTCTTGATGCGTTCCTTCGCGATGCCCAAGTCCATGAGGTATTTGGCCGCTTCGGTCGCCCGCTTGTCGCCAAGCGCCAAATTGTATTCCACTGTGCCGCGCTCGTCGGCATGTCCTTCCACAATCAGCTTGTATTCGCTGTATTTCAGATAAGCCGGGGCGCCCGCTTTCAGGATCGCCTGAGCCTCCGGTTTCAGGTCGAACATGTCAAAATCAAAATGGATATCCGGTATCTGCAGTTCCTTTTGAAGTGCGGCCGCCCTCGCCGCCGCATCCAGTTTGGCCTTTTCGGCCGCTTCCCTGGCTGCTTTTGCCGCCGCATCTTTATCGGCCTGATCCTTCGCCACCTGATCCCTCAGCGCCTGATCCCTTAAGGACTGCTCCCGAACGGCTCTTTCCCTGCTCGCCTGGTCGCCGGTCGCAGCCGTCGCCGGGGACTGGGCCACCGGTTTCTGATCCCGGGTCATCACTGTTTCTTCTTTCAAGGTCGTCTTCTTTGCACATCCGGTCAGGAATGTGACGGAAAAACAAACAACAAGAGCAACCAACCCCACGCATACCAGTTTTCTTTTCATTCTCCTTCTCCTTTCCAATTCCATCATGTTTGACTAGCCTGCCCTCTTTACGAATTCTTTCCTTTTCTCTTTGTCATCTTCAGATCCAGGGAGAGCATCGGTTTGGGGGGTATTTCCTGCACGCCGAAGATTTTGACCAGATGACCGATTCCCTCGTCGATCTCCGCAAGATCCTCTGATAAGACGCCTTCCAATCTTGCCCCCAACAAACCTTGGATGACTTCGGGCACTGATTGAACAAGGGCCCTGCCCTCCTTGGTTAATTCGACCCAGATGATGCGGCGGTCATCGCGGGAACGATTCCGGGAAACAAGACCGCACGCTTCGAGCCTGTCGACAATCCCCACCACGGTGGCCGGACGAAGATACATACGCTTGGCAATCTCAGAGATATTGATGGGCCCTTTTTCATGAATCACCCGTATCGCCCAGAGCTGTGGACCGGTAAGGCCGGTCTCCTGCTTGATCCGTTGCGACTGTTCGTTCAGGATCTGGAAGAGCCTTCTGATGTTGTCCATTATGTTGGAGACGATATCCTTTTTGTTTCGCATGTCCCTCCCCTCTGAAGTTTCGTTGACAGCTTCAGGCGGCTATGATAGTTTGCATACTAATGATTAGCATATAACATTGTTTTGGGTGCGGATCAAGAGGCAAACGAGATTAAATTGCTGACGAAACAAAGAGACTTCATGAATACCATTTTCCGGAAAGCGATACTCCTGGTGATTCTATGCCTCGCCTTCCTAAGTGGCTTCAGTCTGTTGAACGACCCAGAGGAGACGCGGTCACTGCCAAAGCCGGAGATCCGCGAGATCACCGGCCGGATCAAGAAGGGGGAAACGCTCACCGATCTCTTTAAAAAGCATCATCTCGATTTCAGTGAATTGTATAGAATACGGGAGGCGTCGGCAAACATCCACCATCTTCGGGAGCTGCATCCGGGAAGACCTTACAAGATTGTCCTTAGCCAAAACGAGCAGATCGATTCCTTCAGTTACGGGATGGATGACGACTGGCTTCTGAACGTCAATCGTACGGATGGGGGGTATGCCGCCGAGAAGGTGGCTCTGGCCTATGAAAGGCAGCTCCTCCACATCGGGGGAACGATCAAGGACAATCTCATCGCATCGCTGGATAGGAGCCATAATAGCCTGCTCTTGGCGCTCACGCTCTCCGACATCTTTGCCTGGGAGATCGATTTTTCGACCGATCTGAGAAACAGCGACTCCTTCAAAATCGTGGTCGAAGGGCTCTATTCGGGCGGTCGCTTCATAAAATACGGCGACATCCTCGCGGCGGAGTTCATGAACAACGGCACTGTCTACCGGGCCTATGCCTTCCGACAGAATGGAAAAACCGATTATTACGACGAGACGGGAAAATCGCTCCGAAAACCCTTCCTGAAGTCGCCGTTGAGTTTCCGCCGCATCAGCTCGGGATTTTCCCGGGGGAGAGTTCATCCGATTCTGAAAATCTACCGGCCCCACCAGGGAATCGATTATGCGGCGGCCACAGGGACGCCGGTTTCTGCCTCAGGCGATGGAACGGTCATATTCGCCGGACGCAGAGGGCAATATGGCAACCTGATCGTCATCCGCCATCGCAACGGCTATAAGACCTACTACGGTCATCTGTCGAGGATCGGCCGGGGAATGAAGAGCGGCGCGGAAGTTGACCAGGGCAAGGTCATCGGCTATGTCGGTGCCACAGGCCTGGCCACGGGCCCCCATCTGCATTACGAAATGAGGCTCCATGACCGGCAGGTGAATCCTCTGTCGCTGAAAATCCCCCGCGGTACGGTGATCGCGGACGCGGCACTGCCCCCTTTTAAACAATTCACGAATCGCATGGATTCGGAACTCGCTTCCATCCACCCTTCACCCCCTGCCGCTGCAGGACGCGCCGCCATAGGGAGAGACGGAAAAGAAGGGTAGGGTTTCGGTCTGAAATTTTGAGTTGGGAAGGATCTCACTTTTGCCTTTAGAATATCTCTGGCTGCTCCCCCTGGGCCTCGCCGTCGGGGCCTACGGCACCCTGATCGGCGCCGGGGGCGGATTCGTGCTCGTGCCAATCCTGCTGCTGCTCTATCCCGAAGCGACAACGGAGACCATCACCTGCATCTCCCTTGCCGTGGTCTTCTGCAACGCCCTTTCCGGCGCCCTGGCCTACGCCCGCCTGAAGCGGATCGAGTACCGCTCCGGACTGCTCTTTTCAGCAGCCACGATCCCGGGGGCTATCCTGGGCGCCCTGGCCACGCCCTACCTGTCCCGACAACTCTTTGACGGTCTCTTCGGCCTCCTGCTGATCGCCGTTTCCGTCTTTCTCCTGGCCAGACCAGAAAGCCGGCGGGATAAGGCGCAGCCCTGCCCGCCCAACCACCGGACCTGTACCGTCACCGAAGCGAACGGCACGGAACACCGCTTCTCCTATCATCAGCCCCTGGGGATCGGCGTGAGCCTCGTCGTCGGCTTCATCTCCAGCCTGCTGGGTATCGGCGGGGGGATCATTCACGTGCCCGTGATGGTCCATCTGCTGAATTTTCCGGTGCATATCGCCACGGCGACCTCCCAGTTCGTCCTGGCGAACATGGCCCTGACGGGGACAATGACCCATATCGTCGCCGGCACCTTCACGCAGGGCATTCGCCGCGCCGTCCTCCTGTCCATCGGCGTTTTGCTGGGGGCACAACTGGGGGCCCGCCTTTCCGGCAAGATGGAGGGGACAAGGATCATCCGGTGGCTGGCCCTTGCCTTGGGGGCAGTGGGAATACGCCTGGTCGTCGCGGCGGTCTAAGGGAGGAAACGAGGGAAGGAATGGAACAGATCATCGCCTGGTGGCAGCAGTTGCCCTATCACATGAGCCCCGAGCTCTTCTCCTGCGGCGCCCTTCACCTGCGCTATTACGGGCTGATGTATCTGGCGGCCCTGCTTTCCACCTACGGGTTGATCTCGTACCGGCTGAAGACTGAACCCTTCGGCTATTCCGCGGACACGATCCAGGGCTTTCTTTTCTGGGGCATGACGGGCGTCCTGCTCGGCGGCCGGCTCGGATACGTCCTTTTTTACAACGCCGGATATTACGCGCACCATCCCCTGGAGATCCTTTTGCCCTGGGATTTCTCGCAGGGCATGCGGTTCATCGGCATCAGCGGCATGTCCTACCACGGCGGTGCCCTGGGGCTCATCGCCGCCGCGCTCCTCTTCTGCCGCCGACGGCGGATCGATTTTTGGAATTTCGCCGAGCTTTTCGCCCCGGCCTTTCCTTTGGGATACACCTTCGGCAGGATCGGAAACTTCATCAACGGCGAGCTTTACGGGCGGAGTACCTCTGTCCCCTGGGGCATGTATTTTCCCCTTGATTCAAGCCATCTCCTCCGTCACCCCTCCCAGCTCTATGAAGCCCTCGGCGAAGGGATACTGCTCTTCATCATATTATGGTCCGTCCGCAAGCGGAGCCCCTTCGACGGATTCCTCCTGGCGGTCTATTTGATCGGCTACGGGGCCGTTCGCTTCTGCATCGAATTCTTCCGCGAACCGGACCCGCAAATCGGCTACCTCTTTTCCTTCTTCACCATGGGGCAGATGCTCTGCATTGCCATGATCCTGCTGGGGGCGGCCGTTTACGAATACCGTGCCCGGACGGCCGTCCCGACTTGGCCGACCGGGAGGGTTTGATAAATTGCCGCCTTTACAAACAGGCTTTTGTGGAGTTCAGTCACGGCGCGGGGAGGAAGATCTTTCCAGACGCCATCCCCTTGGCCTGTCTTCGCTTTTCATAACAAGATGGAGCCTTAGAAGTTGCGGACATTCCGGGTCTTTACGGCACTGGTTTCGATCCTGCATTTTGAATGTCCGTCATTGGAATGATCTGATGGAGCGATGAAAATGTTCAGTGATTCCTGGTGGACCCATGTTTCTTGAATCGATCGTGCAGACCTACGGATACGGGGCGCTCTTGCTGGTCGTCCTGCTGATCGGCATTGCGATCAGACTTTGGACCGCCCACCGGGAGAAGAGGCATGACGCTGCGACATGATCGGACAGACATCCGAAAATCCTGCGGGAGGTATGCCGAGCGCCTGGATCAGCCGCGCCCAGTAGTTGACCTGTGCAGCGGTGCTCGCCAAAACGACGATCTCCCGTTCCGTAAAATTGGCCGTAAGCTCGCCAATGTACTCGGGAGGAAACCGGAGCGGCGTGGACGAGATCAACCGTGCATAGCGCACGGCCAACTTCTCCCGCGTCGAGAGTGACGGGACGCTCTCGGGATCCGCTTCTTCTTGCAAGGCCCGGATTTCGGCGACGACCAGGCCTGCTTCGCTCCATTCGGCTGAATTCATGTCGATGCAGAATGGGCAGCCAGCGGCAAACGAAGCGGACAGACGGACGAGCTTCAAGATCCGCTTGTTAAGCTTGCCGTCATGATGGGCGACAAGACCTTCCAGTGCAGCGGACCCGAGCGCCGCCTTGGGATACCACGCCAGCAGCCTTGCCGGGAGCATCGGCTTACCGGTTATTTTCTCCGCGAGCAGGATCCCTGCCTTCAGAAACAGGGGAATTCGGGTGGGGGGCTCTATAAATGCAGACATGGCGCCTCCTTTCGGCCGGGATGGACCGGTCGTTGTTTGGGATGGTCGAAATGATCATATCATGAATGAAGAAGCCCGGCCCAAAATACCTGCACGGGACGATCCGGCCATGCACTGCGGCAGGAGCTGTTGATGAAGGAACTTTACCCAGCCTCCGCCTCCACGGTGGCCAGGTCGATCGGCAGATTCTCCGCGAGGAACGCTGCGCAGATGCCGATACTCACCCTTCTCGGAGAAACAACTAAACTAGCCATCCATGATCATCCCTGGATCATCTCCTTTTGATTGCGGGTTTCATCTTTTGACCTGTTTTGACCTTGGCGTATCCGGGGAACGCCCGCCCGGACGGTCTTGACCAGCGGGAGAGGCTATCCGGCGCCCTGGAATCCGCTTCAGCGGTTTCGAGGGCGAGGGCGCGAATCAGGGAAACGTGTCTCGTCCGGAGCGAAGCGCAGGGCGAGTCACGACGACCGAAAAGAAACTGATCACCCGCGGCCGCCTGTCTCCGACTTTAGGAGGTGACAGGCGGCAAGCGGGCCACCATGGCGCAGGAAGGCGCAGCGTCCGCGGTTTTGCGGCGCGGAGCCGACTGCGCAAAAGCCCGAGGACCAGGCGCGTCCGAGCGAAGCGAGGTCGCACCGGGAGCGGGCAAGGAACAGAAGAAAACCGGAGGGCCTAGGCAGTCAGCGCGAAGCGTCTGTCTGCCGACGGCCCGGAGCACCAAGCAAACGCCGGCAGAGCGGAGCGTCCGCGGGTTTTTGCGGTCGCGGAGCCGGTCCGGCCCCCTCCACAGATCTATTTCCCGTAATTTTTCACAAAGGACATGTTGACAATCTCGGCGTAAGGGATTGCCTTGCTTATCAGCCCCGCATCCATGCCCATCTTCACTACCGCGGCCTGTCCCTCTTCGGAGATGAAGCAATCGGGCTTGAACACATTCCGCATGATGGCAACCTCTTTCGCAAGCGTTTCCTTGTCAAGGGCGGTGAAAATTTTGGACAGCGATGCGGCCACCTCGGCATCGGTATGCTTTTGAATCCATAGTTGGGCATTCATCAGCGCGTTGATCACCTTTTGGCAGTTCTCCGGATTTTCCTTCACGTATTTCTCGGTCGCACAGAGCATCTCCGCAGGAAATTCATTGTTCCCGAGGTATTTCAAACGGTCCGCGTCCCTCGTCGTATCCACGAGAACGTTTACCTTCATGCCCTTGAGCTCCGGCATCTTGAACATGTTGATGAAGGCCGCTTTGATCTCCCCCTTCCCAAGGGCCATGATAGCGGCATCGGCGTTCATCTGCAGGAAGGAGACGTCCTTTGCCGGATTCAGGCCGGCCTCCTTGAGGATGGCAGAGGTGAAGGTGTAAGGAGCCGAGCCCGGATCGCTCCCGTAGATGGCCTTTCCTTTCAGGGCGGAAATTTTGGTGATCTCCGGCGGCGCGATGATGCCGTATACCCGGCTCTTCAGCATCGTCGCGATGATGGTGGACCGCATCCCCTTTTCCTGGGCAATCAACAGGGGCTCCTGGGACAGCATGGCAAATTCACATTGACCGGCCTGCATGGCCTGGAACCCCTTGGGACCGCCGGGCGTGATGAATTCAACGGAGATTCCCTCCTTTGCGAAGAAGCCCTCCGAATCGGCTACAAACAGGGGAGCCCAGCTTATGCCCGTGATCGCGGAGATCCTGATTTTGGTCATCTCTTTCCCGCCTTTTGCAGATTCATTCTTCCCCGAGCACCCCGCAAGAAGAACCGCAACCAAAAGCGACCCCAGCACCAAACTGATAAAGCGTTTGTTCATTTTTTCTCCTCCATCAAAATTATTTACGCTGATATATCGATAAGGCCTAGCCTGACCTCGTCCCGCTATAGGTTGTTCACTTCAGTCCTACTCATACGCATCCGCAGGTTGGTTTCAGCGCGCCACCGCAACAGGTATCGTTCGACTCTCTCCAGAATGGAGTTCACCAATAGGCCGATGATCAGGAGAACCGCTATGCAGGCCATGGCTCGTTTGATCTGAAAGAACGATGACGCATAGGAGACCATCCATCCCAATCCACCGGAGGAGCCGATGTATTCGCCGATAATGGCCCCCACCATGCAGATACTTGTGCCGATCCTGATTCCCGAGAGGATCCAAGGCATGCTGGCAGGGATGACGATGTGCCACAGGATCTGCCGCCGGTTCCCTCCCAGCAGCGTCGCCGCTTCTATTAGTTTCTGGTCGATATTTCTTATGCCGCCGTAGGTGGAGATGAACACGTTGAAGAACACCATCAGGGCGGAAAGGATCACCTTGGATTGCAAGCCGATGCCGAACCATAGAATGTAGAGCGGGGCGAGGGTTAGCTGAGGAATCCCCTGAAGCGCCGAGACGATGGGCGCGAAGATCCTGCCGAAGGTCAGGAACTGGCCACAAAGGATGCCCAGCGAGATTCCGATCAGGGATCCGTAGAAGAGACCAAGGTAGGCTTCACTGAGGGTGATGCTCACATGCCGAAACAGCTCGCCGCTTGCCGCAAAATCGATCAGGTCCAGAACGATCTCACTGGGAAAGCTTGTATAAAAGGCAATCCGTAGATTGTTTCTTGCCGCCATTTCCCAGAGGATGACCACCGCGGCGATCGCCGTGATCCGAACGGCCAGCGCGACGCTGTCCATCCTATTTTTTTCGAGCATAGTATGTCTTGCCATATTCGACCTCTATATCCAGCAGCTTGGCCCCCCGGAGGGCTGTCTCTATACTTCTCTTCCGATCGTCCGGCTCCACAGCGTTGACCGTTCCCTCGATCCCCTCGACGGTTCCGTAAAACCCGGCAAAGGGAATGCCGATCATGGATTCCGTATCCTTCCAGTCGGCGCTGTGCCTGGTTCCGGAACACATCATGGAAACATTGACGCTGCCGGTCTTCATCGGCGTTGCCGTGCATTCGACGCATACCGCCTGGTTTCCCGACATATGCATCCCCGTTGGCAGGCCGTAGGTGAAGGTGTATCCCTGAAGCACGCGCATGATGGTTCTGGATTCGGCGGCAATCAGGACCACATCGGGGTCGGTTTCGAACAGCTCCAGCGGCTTGACAATGATGCCGTATGTATCCGGAGAGATCATGGGCACTGAACGCGCCACGGCGGAGGCCACCTGTTCGCTTTTATAGAGGCCCATGCCGCAGCCGTGAACGCCGCTGAAGAATGGCTCCGGAGGTTCGATCAATCCCAGGGCGCGACTGCCCCCGGGACAACCGGAAGTTTTCCTGTCAATCTTGACGCTCTGTCCTGCCATGGCGCACTTCACCGCCACGCAGTAGCGCATCGGCTTGACGAGCCCTTTCGCCTCAAAGGAGCGGTATTGCAGCTCCGTTACCAGTTTGACGCCGATCGCTTTGCGGTCCAATTCCAGCAAACCGTTTATTTTTTTTACCGCCGAAACCCGGTCCATGTTGGCTCCTTCTTGTTCATTGCTTGAATGCCAGGACATCCTCTTTGCCGATCCGGAAAAAGACGTCTTGGCCTCTTGACCATTTCTGGCTGGAATTGAATAGAACATCGACGTTGATGGTGACCCCGTCAACTCCGACAGCATAACGGGTCACGTTTCCCTGGGGGATGCTGTCCGTGATCCGGCCTCTGGCCTGATGAAAACCGTCATCCGGGCCGAAGGGAACGGGAGAGATCCTTACCGCTTCGGGACGAAAGGCGGCAAGTTGGTCGGAGCTGAAACCGGATTCCGTAATCCTCCCGAAATCGCTGCCCTGAAGCAGGTTGTAGCTCCCGATGAATCCGGCAACAAAGGCGGTTTTGGGGGCGGCATACACATCCCCCGGGGTTCCCGACTGTTCCAGCCTCCCCAGATTGAATAGATGGATGGTATCGGAGATCCTCATGGCCTCTTCCTGATCATGGGTGACGAACACCGATGTCATGTGCAGCTCCCTGTGGATTCGCTTCAGGTACAGCTGGAGTTCCTTCCTGAGTTTGGCGTCTATCGCGCTGAACGGCTCGTCCAGAAGCAGGACCCTTGGGTTCATGACGAGACAGCGGGCAAGGGCGGTCCGCTGCTGTTCCCCCCCGGAAAGCTGATGGGGATATTTTTTCTCATGGCCAATAAGATCGACCATTTCCAGGGCCTGCCCGACGGCCTTCCTTACCTCCGGCTTCGAACGCGATGCCATGCGGAGCCCGAAAGAGACATTGCTGAATACGTCCATCGTCGGGAAAAGGCAGTATTGCTGAAAAAGCATGTGGATTCCCCGCCTGTTCGCCGGGGTGTAGGTGATGTCGGTACCGTCCAGGAAGATCAAACCGCGGTCGACCGTTTCCAGACCAGCCAGACACCGGAGCAAGGTTGTTTTTCCGCAGCCCGAAGGTCCCAGAAAGGTCACGAATTCCCCCTTTCCGACGGACAAGGAGACATCGCGCAGCACCAGATTCGTTCCGAAAGATTTCTGGATGTTTTTCAATTCGATGAAATTGGACAACTGGTCATTCTGCAAGGAAGATATCTCCGCGTATTGATGTAGGCATCTTCCCAAAGTGATGGCCGGAACCTGCCTCATCTCATTCATATTCGTCACCTCCATTTCGCAGTCGAACGGATGCTGCCCCGAGCTTTCCCAAAGACCTGGGTTGCCATTTCACACACGTCGCCGACGCCGCAGAAAAATGAGAAGAGCTGCAAGACGCACTTCTGAATTTTCAGAGGATGGCAGTCAACGGTGCAAAGTAAACAGTGCTGGGACAAAGGACCTCCTGATTGCGTCATGCCACATCTCTGCGGCATGATCCTCAGAAGGCTAAAGGATCAACATAGGAGAGAAGGCAGGACGACACGCTACCGGGAACCACACGGGTCCCCCGTTATCGCCTCATATTAAGGGTGTGAACAATGGCAACAAACAACTCATAAAAACGCTCCAAATGATTCTTCCGAAAGATTTATAATCCTTCGATTGAACCGTGACATATTAAATATTGACACGCCTGTCAAGCTTATATTGGCTCAAACCCAGGGAACACGCAGGGAATAATACAACCGTCCGGCCTGTATCAAGGCCATTTTTACGATTGCCGAGGATCATTGCCTTTGTTTAAAAAGACATGTCTCAAACCCGGCCCCGCTGCGAGGCGTCTTCGAGTCGGCAAGGCGACGCCGGAAGCGGGGAAAGAGGCGGAACGCCGTTACAGGCACCCGCAGGTCAGGCCGAAACCGTCAATATCGTATCCGTCGATGAGAGGATGATCGAGGCAGGGGCCCGGAGGCACATGAGCTGATCCTACCGGGAAGTCAAGGGATATCGGCATGCTCCCGGATCGCCTTTAACACACCCTGGGCAATTTTTCCGGGACGCTCGCCCACACCGGAGATCTTGGGGTTCTCAAGGCGCGGGTCTACTTCGAGCACCTTATTTTTGGTCGCCACGGGCACTCCGTCGTGCGTCAACCCGCGCAGGGTGCCGCTGATCGGCGCATAAAGCGGCGTGACATCCACATGGGCGATTAATTCCCCCTGCGAGACGACTTCCCCGATCTGCCGAGCGGTGTGAAAGATGCCGCCCACAGGGGCGTACACGTACCGATCGCGGCCGTGACCCGCGATGGGGTTCGGTTCTCCTTCCAGGGGGCGCGTCGAACCATGGGTGATCACGTCGCCGAGCTGAGTTCCCCACGCCGTTTCGATGGCCAGATGAAAATTATCCCCGGCAATGCAGTTCGGCCCCAGGCCAATGGTCAAGGAAGCAAGGTGGAGTTGCACTTCCGGCTGTTGCCGTTTGCGCATCCGCGCATCCACCAGGACCTGGGGAGTAAGAAGGCCGGGCAACTGCGGGAACTCCAGCGTCGTCAGCGGAATGACCGACCGTTGGGAGACAAGAGCGATCAACGCGGGCGCATCCGCCGCATGGCGCGACATAACCCCTTCCAGCACGGCAACCCCCTCGAAGATGGCATCGCTAAAGGCCATCTTTCGGCGCGTCGTCGTGGGTTGCGGAGAATCATGCAGGACCACTCTGTAGCCGGCCTGAAACAACCTTAACGCCACCGCCGATGCAATATCGTTGCTGCCTCGAACAAGGATCTGTAAATCCGCTTCCATAAATTCCCTCGCATGAAGACGATTCCCGTTTCCTGGAAACAGGAGACAGAGTCCAAGCATTGTTGCCATCATTGCTGTGTTATTTATAGCACAGTCTAGCGCCAAAAGTCGATTAATACACCTTACCTCCACTCTATCGGAACTACCCTACAAGGCCATGGTACTTTGACCAGGGTTTTAGAGCGCCCGGTCGAACGGACTCGACCGCAGGGCGAGGCAGTCCGGCGCCCTGGAATCCGCGCAGCGGTTTCGAGGGCGAGGGCGCGAATCAGGGAGACGTGTCTCGTCCGGAGCGAAGCGGAGGGCGAGTCACGATGACCGAAAAGATACTGATCGCCCGCGGCAGCCTGTCTCCGACGAAGGAGGTGACAGGCTGCCAAGCGGGCCACAAGACGCAGGAGGCGGAGCGTCCGTGGTTTTGCGGCGCGGAGCCGACTGCGCAAATGCCCGCGAACCGGGGCGTCGCGAAGCGAGGTCGCACCGGGAGCGGGCAAGGGATTAAATGACCGGAGGGCCTAGGCAGTCAGCGCGAAGCGCCTGTCTGCCGACGGCCCGGAGCACCAGGCAAAAGCAAAAGCGGCCGAGTGGAGCGTCCGCGGGTTTTATGCGGTCGCGGAGCCGGCCGCAACGCCCGAGGACCGGCAGTCTAGTCTGCCGGGACCGGGCAAGGGAAAGTACCGAATGCCGGAGGGGCGGGCCGGTCGCCGCGCAGCGGTCGTCCGGCCTGGCCCGGAGGCAGACAGGGAGCCCCACCGGGGCGGACGGGCGCGGAGGCAAGCGGCCGGAGGGGCGGCGCGGAGCGCAGCGCAGCCCGGCCACGACGGACGATGGCAACCGCGAGGGAGGGCCGGGGAGAATGAAGCGGCAGGCGATGCACCAAGCCGGCAGGGAGCGACGCCGCGGCGCGACCCCGGCGACTGCAACGCCGGACGCCTACCCCGCAGATCTTTGAAACGAGCATGCAGAACCAGCCGAGCCGGTTGCGCACAAAGCATGCGGCCGGGAAAGAAAACACCGCGCGAGGAAAAGCCAAGGGCGGTGCCGGTCCCTGGGGCAGAGGAAAGGGCCGGCGACGC
>JAKAFS010000145.1 GCA_021817825.1 Deltaproteobacteria bacterium
GTGCCCCAAAGTGATGACTTGGGCCTTTTTCTTCCAGGCAGCCACGGTTTCGGCAAAGTCCCTGGCGGTGGGATCGAGGTTGACCGATACGTATTTCCCCCGCTTTTTGGCGGTATCAAAAATCTTTTCTTCCAGGGCGAGCACCGACGGGTGATTCTTCTGCCCGGTGAGACCCAAGGCGTTCGCCAGATCTCCTCTCCCGCTGCCGATCATATCGATCCCGTCCACCCCCAATGTCTTTTCCAGATTATCGGCCGCTTCCTTGCTTTCGATTTGCACGCCGAGCAGGAGCTCCTCGTTCGACCATTTTGCATACTCCCCGCTGCCGATCGCCCCATACCGGGTGATCCTCGAAGCGGCGAATGTGCCTCTGTCCCCCAGGGGGGCGAAGTGGACGGCGTCAACCACGGATCTTGCCATTTCATGCGTGGATACGTCAGGGATGAAGAGGCCCATCGCGCCCGCCTCCAGGACTTTCGCGATCAGATACGGATCGTAATCCAGCCTGATCATCGGTGTGACGCCGCTCGCCTCTGCGGCCCTGATCATATCGGCGATGATCGGCAGATCAGCGGCGCAGTGGCAGACGTCGATGCGGACAAAATCAAACCCGGCATATCCGGCCAACTCCACCATCACGGGTGAAGGGACGCCGATGTATATTCCAAACACGGTCTGTCCGCCCCTGAGCGCCTGCTTTACTGGATTCTTTTTCAGCTCCATAGTCAATACTCCTTATGATCCTAAAAAATTCACGGCACGGTTTCGATGGCTCCACCGGCCTTTTATGCATGCCTCATGCAACGCGGTTCATGGGTTGGCCGCCGCCCAGAACATGGATCAATTGCTGCGCGGTCACCAGCGAACTCTTGTCCTGCGTCTCGCGGGTTCCGCCCGCGGCATGCGGAGTGGCTACCACGTTCGGCAAACCGACCAGCGGATTGTCCGTCGTTGGCGGTTCCTTCTTGAATACGTCGAGACCGGCCCCAAAAAGACGGCCGGCCTTCAGCGCGTCATAGAGCGCTTCCTCATCGACGATCTCGCCGCGCGATACGTTCACCAGGACGGCGGTCTCCTTCATCAGGGCAAGTTCGCGCCGTCCGATCAAATGCCTTGTTTCCGCCGTCAAAGGCACGTGGATGGTCAACAGATCGACTCGCGGCAGGAGCTCATCCAAAGACGAAACGCGCTCATGGGGGATGTCCGACCAACGGCCGTCCGATATATACGGGTCATAGGCCAGGACTTTCATATTGAAGGCGCCGTGATATTTGCGCGCGATCCGGGTGCCGATATTGCCCATCCCGATCACGCCGACGGTCTTTTCCCAAAGCTCGATGCCCAGGAAATTGATCCTCTTGACGGTCTCTCCGGCGCGGATGCGGCGGTCGAGTTCCGCCACACGCCTCGTCACCGCGAGGGCAAGGGCGAGGCCCATTTCGGCCACCGCCTCGCTGTTCACGCCGGGCGTGTTGCAGACGATGACGCCGTGCGCCTTGGCCGCAGCCAGGTCGATGAGATTGACGCCGACCCCCTGCTTCGCGACGACTCTCAATTTCTTCGCCTTGGCAAAATCCTCCGCCGTCAGCGGGGTGGTGCGCACCAGCAACCCGTCTGCGTCTTCATGCCAGTTTTTGGCGCGGGGATCGTCCCATCGCACGACCTCTGCATGCTGGGCGGCAAAATCAACGCCCGACGAAACGAATTGATCCAAGATATAGATTTTCATGATGCTCCTGTCTCCCTTTATGGTGAATTAGGATTTTGCCGGAACGGCCCCCGCCGCCTCCGGCGTCCAGACCAAGGCGTCTTTCTCTTCCTCCGGAGAGATGCCCCTTGCCTCCTCGGGATTGACATACCAGATGCGTCCGGACTCTTCACGGGAGCCGCCGTAGATCCAGAGCATCCTGAAACCGTGGGTGTTGCCGGACGACCAGGCGTGAGGGCATTTCTTCGGGACAAAGACGGAAGCCCCGGGATCGACCCGCCACCAGCGACCGTCGAAATAAGTGTAACCGGGTCCTGCGGAGCTGCCGTCAATGATGATGAGCTCCCAGGTATGGTGGCCGTGGAGGGCACGAAACAGGCCGGGCGAAAAATCGTTGGCGCCGAAACTGACCTGCCCCGGCTCATTGACGAAAAGGGTCCCGGTCAACTCCTTCTTAACGGCCGGCTTTGCGGCCGGTTTGTTCGGCGCCGGGTAGGTGATATAAGGTCTATCCGTCATGTCTGCCTCCAGTGATCACTTTGTCTTTTTACTCTTTTGGGCCGCAGTCCGCCCGCGATCGGGCAGCTCGATCCCCAGCATGACGCTGCACAGGCTCTTCCCGTGGATATCCTGGGCAAGCGAGACGGTCACACCGCCGCCGAGGGCATTCTCGATGACGAAGTTGAACGCCTTGAGATTCCGCAGCTCGTAGCGCCGCACCGGGCCGCGGGCGATATGTCGGAACGCTTCCATCACGCGTTCGGGCGTCAGCTCCCGCTGCAGGAACTCCCAGTCCTCTTCACGGTAGCAGATAACCGAGATGTTCGACGTATTTCCCTTGTCGCCGGTACGGCTGTGGGCCAGGTCATAGACTCGCAGGCTCATAGCGATCCCTCCACAACCACCTGGGGTTTCACAAGCTCCCTGGGAAGCAGCAGCGACTTCACGGCCAGGACGTCGCGGATGCGCGGTTCGCAGGCGCCGCCCGCGCCCCCGGGGCCGTTCAAATGCATCGCCCGCACCTCAAATCCGAGCGCATGGGCGGCGCGGCGATCCGGGGTGCGGCCGGCCATCCTCAGTCGCACCTCATACGGCTCCGGACGGTCGCCCGTGTCGCCATGCAGGCTGGAAATGCCGATCAGATCCACACGGAAATCTTCATAGGTAAAGCCCCGCAAGCGCAGCCGCTCCTTGACGATATCGGCCGCCCATTTTGCGCGCGCCACGGCGTCGATCCCCCCGTAGGACACTTCACCCTCGCCTATATAGCCGTCCGTATAGCCGACGGTGACCTTGTACATATCGGTGCGGGGCCTTGCCATCGCTCCCTCCACACGCACCCGGTCCTGTGCCTCCTGCGTAAACCGGATACGGGTGATGTCGAGCACGCAATCCGGGGTGATGTAGTTCGTCGGGTCATGAATCTCGTAGATCTGCTGCTCGGTGCAGGTCATGACGTCCACGCGGCCGCCGGAATCGGGCGTCTTGCCGATGCTGATCGATCCGTCGGACCGGACATCGGCGAAAGGATAACCGAGACGGGCCATGTCGGGGACATCCTTTTTCCCCGGCCACCCGAAGCAGCCGCCGGAAACGGAAGCGGTACACTCCAGCAGGTGCCCCGCCGCCGTGCCCTGCGCGATCTTCGGCAAATCGTCATAGGACCAGCCGAACTCATGCATCATCGGAGCCAGGAACAACGACGGATCCGCCACACGCCCGGTCAGCACAATCGGCGCGCCGGTGGCCAGCGCCTCGCATATCACATCCGCACCAAGATAGGCGTTGGCCGAAACGAGACGCGGCAGGAGGGATTCCAGCGGTTCCCCGTTCTCCAGAAGGGTGAGTTCAGGGCGACTGCGGACAAGAGCCGACACGTCGTCGCCCAGGACCACCGCAACCGGGATATCGCCCAGCCCCAATTCCTGGGCCTCCCGACGCGCCGCACGGGCGCCCCCGATCGGATTGGCGGCCCCCATATTGCTGACGATGCGGATGCGCTTCTCGATGCAAACGGGAAGCATCATGCGCATTCGTTCATGCAACGACGGCGAATAGCCCTTGCCCGGGTCCCGGCTGCGGGCTAAATTCTCGCGGGCAACGGTGCGTTCCGCCAGGCATTCGAATACCAGATAGTCTATTTCGCCTCGCTCCGCAAGCTCCAGGGCCGGCGTCATCCGGTCATCCGACGTGCCCGCCCCGGAACCGATGCGTACTGTGCGTCCATCCATGTTGCTTGCCTCATTTTCCATCACAGATCGATCGGGATTCCCTGTTCCTTCCCGAGGGCGATCAGCTCTGCAGCGACTTTGGCCTGCAGCGGGATCCCCTTCTGCATCCTTTCCAGAACCCGCATGTATTCCGGCTCGCCGGGGACATAGATCACTTCCGTTCCCCTGGCTTTCTTCGAGGACTTGATCTCGTCGATATAGGTGTCCATCCGGGCTTTGAAGGCCGCCGCATCGGTGAAGGCGGAAAGGGCGATTGCCATGAAGCTGTGCGAGGTCCCCGCCGGATCGACGTCCTGGTCGAGCCCTTTGACCCGCGGGCCGTAATTGGAATCCGTAAGCACACCGGTCAGGAGGTCCACCATCAGGGTGATGCCGTACCCCTTGTAACCGCCGATGGCCAGCAGGATCCCCTTGAGGGCCGCCGTCGGATCCGTCGTCGGCTCGCCGTGTTCATTGAGCGCCCACCCTTCGGGGACCGGTTTCCCCTCCTTTTGGAGGATCCGGATCTTTCCCGCCGCCACCACACTGTTGGCCATGTCCAGCACAACCGGAGGCCGCTTTCCGGCAGGCACCGCCACACACCAGGGATTGTTCCCGAAGAGCCTTTCGACGCCGCCGGTGGGGGCGAGACGGGGAGAGGCGTTGGTGAACGCAAGGCCGATCATATCGTGATCCAGGGCCATCATGGGGTAGAAGGCGGCGGCGCCGAAATGGTTGCTGCGACGGACGGCC
>JAKAFS010000146.1 GCA_021817825.1 Deltaproteobacteria bacterium
TCATGCACCCCGTCATCGTAAAACTGGGGTATGATCCGATCTGGTTTACCATCGTCGCGATCATAACGATCGAGATCGGCCTGCTGACGCCGCCCTTCGGGATGGTGGTTTTTGCCATGAAATCGTCGCTCGGCGGAAAGGCCACGATCGAAGAGATCTTTCAGGGCGCCCTGCCCTTTCTTCTCATGCTGTTTCTCTCGCTGGCCATCATCATGGCGTTCCCGATACTCAGCACATGGCTCCCTTCGTTGATGTAAGGGTATCCCGTTTGGAAGGGAGATCTGGCATCGGGCCGCCGAAAGCGGCAGCGACTGATTCAAACATCCTGGATACCGTTGACGAGCGGCGTCGACTCCCTGTGGAAATGAGTCCGCTGCGCTTTGCCGGCATCACGGAATCGACGGCATATCAACCGGCATCAGTTTGAAATCTTCGCCTGCTGTATTCTCGTTGCTTTCGGCTTGTATCCCGTCAATGCCTGTTTGAGCTTCAGACGATGAATGACGAACATGGAGCCCGGTATCCCCGATCCGCTGAACATCGCATCCACCTGACCTTCGGTAAACATCTTCGTCGCCATCTCATAGGTCTGGACTTCAACCAGTTTGACTGCGACGCCTCTTCTTGCCAGATGTTTTGCAAGCGGTTGATACGCCTGAGGGTCATCTTGATCGATCTGCACAACAGCGATCTTGAATTCTTCCGCCCCAACGACGCCGGGAACGACGCCCAGGGCCAGGACAACGATAAAACCAAAAACGAAAATCCTTGATAACTTCATCGACACTTCCTTCTCTTTCCTTTTTTTAATGCCCCTGTGAGGGTACCTCTTACCGTTGAACGCCCCAGGGAAATTACCCTGTCTTCAGCGGCGGGGTGGGAACGACCGCCCTTCATGCAGAAATATCAGCCTTCCCGCCCGCCTCCCATACGCAATGATAATGCCAATACGGCGAATGCGTCATTTCTGATTCGCATCTTCGCTGCGCCTGCGGACGGACCCATAGCCTATTTTTTCATATTAACGACTATTTGCACAAACCGACGGAATGCGGTGAAAGAAGGCAGCCGATTAAAGGGCCTTGGGAGGGAAAGAGAAAAAAGGAATCCGGACCGGGCAAAATAGTGCTATTAACGCACAACAGGGCCATCATGTTCTCCGGCGATGACTGCACCAGTGCCGAAGGGGCGCCAAATGTGCGGCACATGACCATGGTGTGCCAAATAAGCACAACGAACGACCCGCCGCTGCAAAGATTCAGGCGGTTGGTCTGGCCTGCGGCTTCCCAAAATAGACCTTGACAGCTGCCTCTGCATGCAATATTGTTGCATCAAGATTCTATGTCATATCCTTATATAATCAATGGAGATACGCTGTAATGCCTGCTGCAGGACAGTTGCATCAACCGGGGAGCACTGAGAGATCATGAAGAACAGCGGAAAGACGACTCCCGCGGGAAAACATATCACCGGCTGGATTTGTACGGTGCTTATCCTTTTGTACTCGCTGCCGGTCCTGGCCTCTTCCGTCATCGGTGTCTTTGTCAGCATCGCCCCACAAAGGTATTTCGTCCGGAAAATCGGAGGAACCCTCGTCAACGTATCCATCCTCGTCCCCCCCGGCGCCGATCCCCACACCTATGAGCCCAAACCCAGACAGATGATCGAGCTGTCGAAAAGCGCGCTCTATTTTGCCGTGGGAGTCGATTTTGAGAAGGCCTGGTCGAAGAAGATCGCCGCCGCCCAGCCGGGGATGCGGATCATCCGTACGGATGAGGGGATTGCCAAAATCCCCATGACCAACCCCGACGGTCATGAAGGAAACACTCCAAAGCACGGCAAAAAGACAGAGCATCGTGACGGCGCCCCCGACCCCCACGTGTGGCTTGCCCCGGCGCCGGTGAAAATTCAGGCCGCTCATATCCTGAAGGCGCTCATCGAGGCGGATCCGAAAAACCGGCTGCAGTATACCGCCGGTTATGAAGCCTTTTTGAAGGAACTGGATACCCTGGACAACGAGTTGAAGGCGCTGTTTGCCGGACGCAAGGGGGAACAGTTCATGGTGTTTCACCCCGCATGGGGTTATTTCGCCGAGGCATACGGCCTGCAGCAGGTCCCCGTCGAGGTCGAGGGAAAAGAGCCCAAGGTCGCTCAGCTCCTGACTCTCATCCGCCGCGCCAGGGAGCAAGGGGTGAAGGTGGTCTTTGCCCAACCGCAGCTGTCCGCGAAAAACGCCGAGATGGTCGCCCGTGAAATCGGCGGACAGGTGGTTCACGTCGATCCTTTGGCGGAAAACTGGGGCGCCAACATGCGCGAGGTGGCCAGAAAATTCCGGGCCGCCCTGCAATGAGAGCAAAACGATGGCGGAGACGATCATAGAGATTCAGGGTGTGTGGTTTTCCTTCAACGACCAGCCGGTTCTCCGCAAGGCGAGCCTGACGGTCCCGCGGGGAGACTTCCTTGTCATCATCGGCCCCAACGGGGGCGGAAAGACCACGCTCCTCAAGCTGATCCTCGGCCTGTTGAAGCCGGACCGCGGCACGGTGCGCGTCTTCGGCCAGACGCCGGAAAGAGTCGCCCACCGCATCGGCTATGTCCCCCAAAACGTCCATGTCAATAAAACCTTTCCCGTCTCCGTCCTCGACGTCGTCCTGATGGGGCGTCTTCGCAAAGGCAGAGGATGGTCGCACGATACCCGGCAGGACCGAATCGCCGCCCAGACGGTCCTCGAACAGATGAGGATCTGGGAGCACCGGGGCAGGAGAATCGGCGAGCTTTCCGGAGGAGAGTTGCAGCGTGTGTTCATCGCCCGGGCGCTGGTGTCCGGACCGGAGGCGCTGTTTCTGGACGAAGCCATGGCGAGCATCGACACCCAGAGCCGCGGCGAGTTCTACGACGCGCTGAAGGAACTGAACCGAACCGTGACCGTCGTCGCCGTGAGCCACGACCTGATGATCCTTTCGAGCCATGTGAAGTCGGTGGCCTGCGTCAATCGGGAGCTTTACCATCACGATTCCGGAGAAATCACCCAGAAAATGATCGATCAGGTGTACCACTGCCCGGTCGATCTGGTGGCGCACGGGGTTCCTCACCGTGTGCTGTCCCGGCATGGAGACCAGTGAGATGTGGGAGGCGCTTCAGCTGGAGTTCTTACGCAACGCCATCGCGGCAGGTCTCCTGGTCAGCCTCGCTTGCGGGGTGATCGGGACCCTCGTGGTGGTGAACCGCATCGTTTTTCTGGCCGGCGGCATCGCGCATGCCGCCTACGGCGGGATCGGCCTGGCGTTCTTCATGGGATGGCCGTACCTCACGGGGACATTGGGATTTTCTCTTTTTTCCGCCGGAGTGATGGCTGCCGTCACCCTCAAGGCCAAACACCGGGCGGACGCCATGGTGGGGATCATCTGGGCGGTCGGCATGGCGGTCGGCGTCATTCTCCTTGATCTCACCCCGGGTTATCACGCCGACCTGATGAGCTATCTTTTCGGCAGCATCCTGGCGGCCCCGGCATCCGATCTGTGGCAGATGGGCCTGATGACGCTCATCGTCATCGCCGTTGTCGTCTATTACTACCACGATTTACTCGCCATGTCCTATGATGACGAATTTGCCCGGCTGAGAAGGGTTCCCGTCACCTTTCTCTATTGTCTGTTGCTCGGAATGATCGCCGTCACGGTCGTGATGATCATCCGTGTGGTGGGGCTCATTCTGGTGATCGCCCTGTTGACCATCCCTCCGTTCATCGCGGAAAAATTCACCGGTTCCCTGAAGGCCATGATGGCGGCATCATCTGTCCTGAGTGCCCTGTTCACCCTGATCGGGCTCTGGCTCTCTTATCTCTTGGATCTCACCTCGGGCGCCACCATCATCCTTGTTGCAGCAGCGGGTTTTCTCATAGCGTCCCTTTGGGAAAGATTGAAGCGGCGGCGGCCTGAACCATCCGGCGGGAGCGCACCATCGGCAGGATAAAGGAGACTCTTTATGTGCCAACGCTGCAACTATAAAGAAATGCTCGACAAGACAGGGCTCGCTTCGACACCCAACCGGCAGCGTATCCTGGAAGTGATCGGCAGCAATCCCTCTCCCATCGGTGCGCAGGAGATTTTCAAGACACTCAGCCGAACGGCAGACATCAACCGGGTCACCGTGTATCGCATTCTGGACCTGCTTGCGCAAAAGGGGCTCATCACCCCATTGAGCGGGCTCAGCCGGGGACTGGTGTACGGATTGGCACCGAACGAAAATCACCCCCCCCACCCCCATTTCCAGTGCCGAAGCTGTGGGGCTCTGCAATGCCTGCAGCCGGGAAGCCTCCCTATGGACATCCGGGAGGTTCAGCGCACATTTCCCGGTGAGATCACGGCTGTTGAGATCCGGGTCAGCGGAATTTGCGGAAATTGTCTGAAGACAAAACAAAATCACATAGCGCAGGGAAGGCAATCCCACTAAAGGGAAGCTTGCCTTTCACTCCGACGGCCAAAAGGAAAAGACCGCCCTGGTCTGAGATCCATCGTCTTCCCCAAAACACCTCCCGACTTCCCGAATGAACCGGCAATACGGCAAAGAATCCTCCCTCTTTCCGAGCGATTCACCCCTGTCCGGACCGGCGGCAAGGATACTCATGTGTATGAAATGGCCTTCATTGGAACTCCTAAATATG
>JAKAFS010000067.1 GCA_021817825.1 Deltaproteobacteria bacterium
CGGGTTTGCCGAAATTCCGGAGTCACTTCTGCGCGCAGAAGTGACTTATATATTGGAATATAAAAGGCGTTTAACGACAGGCTTCACCATTTTTGCCGTACGAAAAACCGCTCATTGGGACGTCGGATGGCCACCGATTTTCCCCTGGCCTTTCCCTGAAAAGGAACCACAATTTTGTAGACCCCAAGGCCAATAGTACAAATTTGTCCGGTACTTCCTGGCCAGCCCGCCAAGCCCTCATCAAATAAAAACGCTACGAATCTAAGTAGTTACAAACAACACTCTCTCTTGGCACCACCCTTGCTCTTATAGAAAGCCAAACGGGAGCCTTTTCCGGAGCGGCCGTTCAAGAGCAACGGACAACGGCGGGTGGCCCCGAAAACATTCTTGGCAAGGAGGTACATATTATGAACACGGGAGATACAGCCTGGATACTCATCTCGTCGGTCCTGGTGTTGGGCATGACGATCCCGGGCCTGGCCTTTTTTTACGGTGGCCTGGTGCGGAGGAAGAATGTCCTGTCCATCTTGATGCAATGCTTCATCATCACCTGCGTGATCACCCTACAGTGGGTCCTCTTCGGCTACTCGCTGGCCTTCGGCCCCGATACGGGCTACGGGATCATCGGCTCGTTGAAGTGGGCGGGGCTGAATTTCGTCGGCGGGCAACCGAACGGCGACTATGCGGGAACCATTCCCCATCAGGTCTTCATGGTCTTTCAGTTGATGTTCGCCATCATCACGCCGGCGTTGATCATCGGCGCCTTTGCGGAGCGGTTGAAGTTCTCGGCCTTTCTGATCTTCACCGTCCTTTGGTCGACCCTGGTCTATGATCCCTTGGCCCATTGGGTCTGGGGCGTGGGCGGCTGGATGCGGAACCTCGGGGCCCTCGATTTTGCCGGCGGCATCGTCGTTCATGTGAGTTCCGGCGTCTCGGCCCTGACCCTGGCGATCCTGCTCGGGAAACGGTGCGGTTACGATTTGCAACCCTTTAGACCCCACAACCTGCCCTTTACGGTGCTGGGCGCGGCGCTCCTCTGGTTCGGCTGGTTCGGCTTCAATGCCGGCAGCGCCTTGGGAGCCAATGAACTGGCGGCCAATGCCTTTGTGACCACCCACATCGCCACGGCAGCGGCGGGCTTCACCTGGGCGCTCATCGAATGGCGGCACCACGGGGCTCCCACGGTCCTGGGCGTGGTGACCGGCGCCGTCGCGGGTCTGGTCGCAATCACCCCGGCCTGCGGATTTGTGAACCCCATGAACGCCCTCTTCATCGGCATACTGGTCGCCTTCTTCTGCTACGTCGCCGTGGTCTGGCTGAAGACGAAACTGGGCTACGACGACTCCCTCGATGCCTTCGGCGTCCACGGGATCGGCGGCATCTGGGGCACCATCGCCACGGGGCTTTTTGCCGAAAAGGCGGTCAATGCCGCAGGCGCGGACGGGCTCTTCTTCGGGAACCCGAAACAGTTTCTCATCCAACTGCTGCTTATCGTCATCACCCCGATTTTCGCGGCGGTCATGACCTGGATCCTCTTTAAGGTCGTGGACGGCCTGATCGGGATGAGGGTGGAAAAGAAAGACGAGATCGTGGGTCTCGACCTGACCCAACAAAGCGAATCGGCCTACACGGTCATCGATTAGGAGGAAGGAACCATGAAATACATCGTTGCGATCATTCAGCCCCACAAGCTGGAGGAAGTCAAACAGGCCCTGGAAGCCGTGGACGTGAACCTGATGACCGTCACCAACGTCCTCGGACAGGGGAGACAAAAAGGACATACGGAAATCTACCGCGGGGCAAGAGAGGTCGGCGGCCTCTTGCGGAAGGTCCGGCTCGACATCGCCGTGAACGAGGAGTTCGTCGAACCCACGATCGCCGCGATCCGGAAGGGGGCCAAGACCGGCAAGGGCGAGGTCGGGGACGGCAAGATCTTCGTCCTGGAACTGGCCGACTGCGTCCGGATCAGCTCCGACGAGCGGGGGAAACCCGCCATCGGCTGACAGGCGCTGACCTGACGTCCTTGCGGATTTTGGAGGTAACGGCCATGACGACCAAGGCCAAGGATTCAGGCGCCGACGGGGACCTCTTGAAAGGGACCCTCGCCGACTTTGAAAGACACATCATCGTTTCCGCCCTGGAACGCTGCGCCGGCAATCAGAGCAAGGCGGCCCGGCAGCTGGGAACGACCAAAAGGGTGCTCGCCTATCGGGTCCGGAAATACGGGATCGATTGCGAGCGGTTAGGCAGGGAAGAAGATAACAACGATCCCTAGGGATCACAAAGAAAGGAACTGGAGGAAGGATCATGAAACACTCATTATTGAAAAGAACGTTTTTGTCCCTATTGCTCGTCGCCGCAGCGCTGACGGTCCCGGCAGCACCGCTTTTTGCGGAAGAGGAGAAACCGACCGGCGATTTCAGCACGGCCGTTTTGAACCAGTATATCTGGCGAGGCTATGAATTGAGCCGGAACAGCGTGGCGATTCAGCCCTCGCTGACCGTCGGCTACAAGGGATTCACCGCCAACCTCTGGGGGAACATCGACACGAAGCCCTATTCTGCCGGAGCGGTCAACTATTCCAACACCTGGAACGAGACGGACTTGACCCTCTCGTACACCAAAAATCTGGGTCTGTTCAATGTCGGCGGCGGCTATATCTACTACTCCCTCGGCTCCCTGAACAAGGACGCCGTGGATCGGGCCGATTCCCAGGAGATCTTTGCCACCCTGTCGCTGAACACGCTGCTGTCGCCCACCCTGACGGTGTACAAGGAGATCGACCGCTACAAACAGTGGTATTTTCTCTTGGGCGTCTCCCATGCCTTCGAGCTGAATAAAATGGTCTCCCTGAAACTGGCGGCCACGGCCAGCTACCTGAAGAGCACCTATGCCGATGCGGCCCTGTTCAACGCCGGGGCCGGCTACGGCGGCTATCCGAAATTCGACGGAAACGCCGCGGCAACGGACGATAAGTTCAGCAATTTCCATGACGGAACGGTCACGGCCAGTCTGCCCATCAAGGCCACGGACCGGATCACCGTGACCCCGACCCTTTCCTACATCTTCCCTCTTTCGGGCGATGCCAAGGACGAGATGAAGGGAAACGGCCTCAAGGGCACGGCCGTCACCACCGACCGCGACAGTTCCTTCATCGTAGGCGGATTGACGGCCAGCTTCAGCTTCTAGAAATTTTATTTCATTTCTAAAAGCGTCCCACTCTGTGATATGACGCCTGACGGCGACCCCGGAAACTTCCGGGGCGCCGTCAGATCCTAAATCACAGCGGGGGAAACAGATGACCGAAGCCACTCAGCAGCCAAACGAAACCACCCTTCTTCCCGATCGCCATCATGGCAAGATTGCCGCCGAACTCAATATCGCCAAGTCCCAGGTGGCGGCCACGGCAGCCCTTCTGGCCGAAGGAGGCACGGTCCCCTTCATCTCCCGCTACCGCAAGGAAGCCACCGGCTCCCTGGACGAGGTCCAGATCACGGCCGTCCGCGACCGGCTCGCCCAGCTCGATGAGTTGGACAAGCGACGCGAGGCCATCGTCAAATCCCTGGTCGAGCGGGAGCTGCTCACCGACGAGTTGAAGGCGAAAATCGACGGGGCCGAAACCCTCTCGGTCCTCGAAGACCTCTACCTCCCCTTCCGTCCCAAGCGGCGGACCAGGGCGACGATCGCCCGGGAAAAGGGGCTCGAACCGCTGGCTCAGCGCCTTTTCGCCCAGGAGGAAACCTTCGATCTCCTCGTCGAGGCCGCGCTCTCGATCGATCCGGAAAAGGGCGTCGCCACGGCGGAAGAGGCCCTGGCCGGGGCCCGGGACATCATCGCCGAGTGGGTGAACGAAAACGAGCAGGCCCGCGCCCGGATGCGGGCCCATTTTGCCGACCACGCCGTCTACCAGGCCAAGGTCATGCCCGGCAAGGAGGAGGCCGGGAGCCGGTACCGGGATTATTTCGCCTGGGAGGAATTGGCCGCCAAGGCGCCCTCGCACCGGATTCTCGCCATGCGGCGGGGCGAAAAGGAGGAGTTTCTCACCCTCCGAGTCTGCCCGCCCGAGGGGGAGGCGATCGCGCTCCTCGCCGAACTCTTCGTTCGCGGAGAGGGTCCCGTGGCCCAGCAGGTGCGCCTGGCCGTCGAAGACGGCTACCGCCGGCTGCTCGCCAATGCCATGGAAACGGAAATCCGCCTTTCCACCAAGCAAAGGGCCGATGCGGAGGCGATCCGGGTTTTTGCCGACAACCTTCGCCAGCTCCTGCTCGCGCCGCCCCTGGGCCAGAAACGGGTCTTCGCCGTCGATCCCGGCTTCCGCACCGGCTGCAAGGTGGTCTGCCTCGACGGCCAGGGGAAGCTCCTTCGGAACGAGACGATCTTCCCCCATCTTTCCGACAAGGCGCGGGAGCAGGCAGGCGAGCGGGTCCGGACCCTCTGCGCCGAGTTCAGGATTGAGGCGATCGCCGTGGGCAACGGCACCGCGGGCCGGGAAACCGAGACCTTTCTTCGGGCTTTGGGACTCCCGGAGACGATCCCGATCGTCATGGTCAACGAAAGCGGCGCCTCGGTCTACTCGGCATCGCAGATCGCCCGCGACGAGTTTCCCGATTACGACCTGACGGTCCGCGGCGCTGTCTCGATCGGCCGGCGGCTGATGGACCCCCTGGCGGAACTGGTCAAGATCGACCCCAAGGCCATCGGCGTCGGCCAGTACCAGCATGACGTCGATCAGACGGCGCTCCGGCAATCCCTGGACGACGTGGTCATGAGCTGCGTGAACGCCGTGGGCGTCGAACTCAATACGGCAAGCGCCGCCCTGCTCACCTATGTCTCGGGCCTGGGTCCCGCCCTGGCGGAAAAGATCGTGGCCTGGCGCAACGATCACGGCCCCTTTCCCTCTCGGGAGGCCCTGAAGGAGGTGCCCCGCCTGGGGGCCAAGGCCTTTGTCCAGGCCGCCGGATTCCTCCGAATCCGGAACGGCCAAAATCCCCTCGACGCCTCGGCCGTCCACCCCGAAAGCTACGGCATCGTCGACCGAATGGCCGCCGACCTGAACTGCTCCATCGAAAGCCTGATGAACGATCCGGCCCTCCGCCAGCGGATCGATCTTGCCCGGTATGTAACCGGCGAAATCGGCCTGCCGACGCTGAACGACATCATGAACGAACTGGCCAAACCCGGGCGCGATCCCCGCGCCGTTTTCGAGGTCTTCCGGTTCGCCGACGGGGTCGAGAAGATCGAGGATCTCAGCGCAGGGATGAAGCTGCCGGGCATCGTGACGAATCTAACCGCCTTCGGGGCCTTCGTGGACATCGGCGTCCACCAGGACGGCCTGGTCCATACGAGCCAGGTCGCCGATCGGTTCGTGAAGGACGCCGGCGAAGTCCTCAAGGTCCGTCAGGTCGTCGAGGTGACGGTCCTGGCCGTCGATCTGGAACGGAAGCGGATCTCCCTGTCCATGAAAAAGAATCCCGACCTGAGCGGTTCGGTCGCCGGGGCGAGCGGACCATCGGGAGACAGACCCGCCCCGGAGGGGCGCAGGCCCGACCGCGGGCCCGGCCAGGGACAGGGGAAGCCATCTTCAAAAGAGGGAGGTTCGGCGAACCGGCCGCAGGACGGCAGACGGCAGGGGCCCCACCAGGGGGGGAAACCCGGCTCCGGCCGCCCGAACCAGGACCGGTCGCGCCCGGAGAAGGTCCCCTTCAACAACCCCTTTGCCGAGGCCTTCCGGAAGAAATAGTACGCAGCGCCGATGCCGGCCGATACCCGGCCGCGTTGGCCGCGTCCTGACGAAGCGCATTACCAAAGTCCGGGATGGTCCTTCCCGCACCCCATGCCGTCATTCCTACGAAAGTGCGGCCCTTCGGTCATTCCCGCGAAAGCGGGAATCCAGTCCTTTAGTATTTTTGGACCCCCGCTTTCGCGGGGGTGACATTTTTTTGGAAAGCGCTCGACATTGCTTTCCTCGCCGTTCATACGGCCAGGGCCACCACGCCGATGATGCGTGATGCGCGAGGGGATGAAGGTCTCCCGCGGCCGCTTGGCACCGATACGCGTGTCCGTGAATGGCACACCGTCCCTATTCCCCCAGGGGCGGTTCGATCGCGGCGGCCTGTTTTTCCGCAGATTCGTGCAACAGCGCCCCGTCCCGGCGGCTGTAAAAGCGGTCCAGGGCGATAAAGCAGGGGATGTAAACGGCCCAGCTCACGGCCAGAGCGCCGAAATAACCGATATGCTCCGGCAGCCAGCGGCAGATGAGGAACACCGGCATGAGCGAAAGCAGGAGGGTGGGCATCCGCCGCGCCAGGGTGTAGAGGCTGTGGCGGCCCTCGTAGACGGCAAAGCAGGTGACATAGGGGAAGGCGGTCATGAAGCCGCGGATATGCGACTTGGCAAAGACCACCGCAAAGACGATGAGGAAGATGAGCAGCGTCTTCACCGGGACCGGCAGGGGACTTTTGTGGTGGGACTCCTGCTTGGGGGGAAGCCAGACGATCATGGCCAGGCAAAGCGGAAGCATGATTCCCCAGGAGATCCAGAAGGCGAAGGTCTCGACGGTCCCGCTGTGGGGGACGAAGAAGGGGACCACGGTGCTCACGGAGCAATAGAAGGTCAGCGCGACCAATTCGGCGAGCAGAATGGACCAGGCCTTCTTGGTGTAGAGAAACCAGGCGATCCAGACGAAGGCCGAGATCGTCAGAAAGCCGATGCTGGCCGTGGCGTCCACCGGTTGACGGATGGAGAGGAAAGCCGTGGAGAAGGGGAGCGGAATCGAAAAACAGATCGACTTGGCGCGGGGACTGGGCAGATAGGCCGTGCCGACGGACAGAAAGGTGACCGAGAGTGCCAGGGCCAGATCGGCCCAGCCGAAGGTCGTTCCGAAAATGATCATGATTGATAAACCTTTGCCGTCTTCCCGGCTCGGCCCCATCGCGGTGAAGCGGGCCGCCTCTCTGCCGTTTCGTTCCCAGCCCCTATGAGACGCCTGGGATCGCAGGCGCCGGGGGCGCCCGACCGATTGCCGGAAGCACCATATCATAAATCACTGCCCGGAAGGTGCAACTTTTTAGCCGATTGTTGAAAAACGCTCGCTGGCTGCGCTGCGCTGCAACCTTCGTTGCTGGGGCGCACGTAAAGGACCGCGCCGGCAAAAAGCGGAGCGAAGCGCCGATCCCAAGGCCGGTATTGAATTTGTCCGGACGATATGTTAGGCAACGCCTCACGCAGGCTGTTCAAAAACGTTTAGCGCAACGCAGCAGATGAGCGTTTTTCAACAGCCTGCCCGGGAAAACGAAAGGAGACAGCATGGAAAAACGATTTGCGTCGGCCTGGAAGACGAAAGAGGAACTGGCCGCCGGCCAGCTTGCGGGACTGCAATGGACGGTTCGTCACGCCTACGAGGGGTCGCCCTTCTACCGCAAAAGGCTGGACGAGGCGGGCGTGACGCCTGCGGCGATCCGCAGCCTCGACGACCTGCGGCGTCTTCCCTTCGTCACCGCCCAGGATCTCCGCGATCAGTACCCCTGGCCGCTCCTTGCGGTCCCCATGGACAAAATCGTCCGGATGCACGCCTCCACGGGGACGACGGGGAAAAGAAAGGTCATGGTCTATACGGCCAAAGACATCGACGACTGGGCCAACATGTTCGCCCGCTGCTACGAAACGGCGGAGCTGACCCGCGCGGACCGCGTCCAGATCTGCGTCGGCTACGGCGTCTGGACGGCGGGCGTCGGATTCCAGCTCGGCTGCGAGCGGTTCGGGGCCCTCGCGATCCCCGCCGGTCCCGGCAACATCGATTTGCAGCTTCAGTTCCTGGTCGATTTTAAGACCACGGTTCTCTGCTGTACCGCCTCGATGGCCCTGCTTTTGGCCGAAGAGATCGACCAGCGCGGCCTGCGCGAGAAGATCCACGTCAAAAAGGTGATCTTCGGCGCCGAGCGGTCGAGCGACGCCCTGCGCAATCAGGTGAAGCACCTTACCGGGGCCGAACACATCTTCGACATCCCGGGGCTGACGGAGGTCTACGGACCGGGGACCGGCCTCGACTGCCCCTACCACACGGGCATCCACTACTGGGCCGACTACTACCTCCTGGAGATCCTCAACCCCGAGACCCTGGAACCCGTCGCCGAAGGCGAGGTCGGGGAGATGGTCTACACGACGCTCAAAAAGGAAGGGGCGCCGCTCCTCCGCTACCGCTCCCGCGACCTGACGCGGATAATCCCCGGCCAGTGCCCCTGCGGATCGCTCATGCCCCGCCACGACCGGATCGTCGGCCGTTCCGACGACATGTTCATCGTCCGGGGGGTCAACATCTACCCCAGCCACATCGACGAGATCCTCTCCCGGCAGCGGGGGATCGCGAGCGAATACCAGATCCACCTGGACCATCACGGCGACGGGAAGGACTACATGGTGACCAAGGTGGAGCGGGCCGAGGGGGGAAACCCCGCCGGCGACGCGGAACTCGCCTCCCGGATCGAAAAAGCGATCCGCAAGGAGACGCTGGTCTCGGGCAAGGTCGAGATCGTCGATTACCAGGCCCTGCCCCGGACGGAACGGAAGGCTAAGCGCGTCTTCGACCACCGGACCTGACAGGCAGTTGAAAAACGCCCAATAAAAAAGCCCCTGCCGGAATTCCGGCAGGGGCTTTTCTTTCAATTGTTGTTCCCTATTTGGCGAAGGGGATGACCCAGATCAGCATCGCCGGGATGTAGCAGGCCACCAGCGAAACGATGACATAGGGGGCCGAGATCCCCAGGAATTCCTTCAGGCTGACGGAGGTCTTGTCCTCCTTTTCGGCCAGGCTCTTGGCCACGAAGAGGGCCGGGGCCCCGGCGATCGTCATGTTGCTGCCCAGCGTGCCTGCCCAGAGGAGCATCCAGTAGAGGGGCCAGGGGTTGATCCCCTGGGCGCCCAGATCCCTAATGACATAGAGCAGGGCCAGGATGTAGGCGTCGTGCTCGACGATCCCGACGATCGGCGCCGTCACCCAGTAGACGACCGTGCTGCCGACAATCATGCTGCTTTTGATCATCGGGGTGATCGCCTCGGTGATCAGCTTGATGATCCCGGCATGCTCCAGGGCGCCGACGAGCATGAACAGGGCGATGTAGAAGAAGATCGCCCGCCAGTCGAGATCGCGCAGGATTCCTTCCACGTCCGGGTTTTCCACCTTGAACCGATCCTTGAAAACCTCAAAGAAGATGATGCTGAAGATGGCCCCCCACATGGCGATGAAGCCGAGCATGTAGCCGAAGACGGGCCGAAAGGCCATGCAGACGATGGTCACCAGGAAGATGGTGCAGGAGGCGATGGCAAAGGGCTTGTCCTTGATCTGGTCCAGGGGGCTCCCTTCGGGCTCGACAACGCAGCCCTGGCCGGCATACTGGCGCGAGAACTTCCAGTAGAAGAAACCGCAGGTGATGACATAGGAAAACATCAGGATGAAGAAGGAAGACGGCCGGCCCATGAACCAGATGAATCCGGAAAACTCGATCTTCGAAACGCTGTGGAGCATCTGGGGGGGCAGGTCGCCCAAAAGCATGGCCGTGCCCATGAAGTTGGAGCAGAGGCCCACGAAAAGCGTCGGGCCGAAAGCCGGGATCTTGAACTTTCGGCAGGCGACGAAGACCACCGGGGCGAACATCAACACCACGACGACGTTGTCGATCACCATGGAGACGAGCCCGGCGATCGCACCCACCAGGATCACGAAAAAGGCCACGTTCCCCTTGGAGATTTTGAGGGCCCAGGCGGCCAGGGCGTCGGGAACGCCCGACCTGCCGAAATATCCGGAGATGATCCAGATGGAAAGTAGGATCGCGATGACGTTCCAGTCGACGATCTTGAAGGCGTCCACATCGTTCATGACGCCGATGAAAATCATGGCCATCACGCCCAAAAGGGCGGCCAGGACGCTGTCGATCCAGCCGGTGATGACGAAAAGGATGCTGACGAGAAATATGGCAATCGTTAAGTACTGTAAAGTCTCCAAATCTCCACCTCTTCTTTCTTTCCTTTTTTTTACATTCCTGGAAAACGGGACCTCCCGTCCGCCAGATTCGGTGCCTGTTCACGCTCCGGTCCCTTCACCCGGGGAGGCGCGCTTTCAACGAGAAAGGCCGCACCGTATCGGGGGAAATGTCGCCAAGGCCCCCCAAAAGGCGCAGCCTAAACCATCGTCACGACCCTTTAGAGGAAAGGGGTTTGCCCTGTCAAGTCATTTATTCCTCATCGGTCATCGATTTTCTCTATCACCCGAACCGCTTCCCCTAAAATCGCGGTCTCCGGAAAAAAAACTTGCAATCTTCCCCAAGATCGGTTACGAAGACCCCGAAAGGGATAGGGTATGGACGTGCAGATCCGACAACCGAACCTCTGGTGGTGGCGCAGCTTACATAGGAAAGCGGGTGTGCAGGTCTGCGGCGGATAAAAAAGATAGCAAAAAGAAAGCAATTCAAGGCCATGGGCACAACCCCATGGCCTTTTTCATTTCTGAAAAAGAAAACCGACGGAACCGACAAGCAAGGGGACTTAAAAGCGATGACGATGACGGAACAGAGAATCCTGATGGGAAACGAGGCGATCGGCCGGGGCCTCGTGGAGGAGGGCTGCACGCTGGCGGCGGCCTATCCCGGAACGCCGGCCTCGGAGATCCTCGCCTCCACGGTCGCCTTCGCCAAAGAGACGGACGCAAAGATCCATACGGAATGGTCGATCAACGAGAAGGTCGCCTGCGAGACGGCCCTGGCCAACTCGATGGCGGGCCGGCGCTCGGCAGTGGCGATGAAACAGGTGGGGTTGAACGTCGCGGCCGACCCCTTTGCCCGGGCCACCTACCTGGGCGTCAAGGGCGGGTTCATCCTGATCGCCGCCGACGACCCCGGCCCCCAGAGCTCCCAGAACGAGCAGGACAGCCGGCTCTTCGGCCTTTTCGCCAAGGCGCCGGTCTTCGATCCTTCGTCGCCCCGGGAAGCCCGGGAGATGGTAACCGAGGCCTTTGCCCTTTCGGAAGGCTACGAGATCCCGGTGATCTTGCGGCCCACGACCCGGGTCTGCCATGCCCGCCAGAACGTCGTCTGCCGAAAGCCGGAGCCTCAGGCCCGGAAAGCCGATTTCCAGAAAGACCCCGGCCGCTGGGTGGCGACGCCGCAGTTTCTGACCGGCCTCCACAAACAGCTGAACGAGAAGCTCGACGCAATCGCCCTTGATGAGGCCTTTGCCCCGCGGCTTTATGCCGGCGACGGCCGCCGCCCCAAACAGTGCATCGTCGCCTCCGGCGTCTCCTTCGCCCACAGCCGGGAACTCCTCGCGACCCTGGGGGCAGAGGGACGGATCGACCTCTACCAGGTCCGCCTGGCCTTTCCGCTCCACAAGCCGTTTATCGAAAGGATCCGAAAAAGCTATGACCAGGTCCTCATCCTGGAGGAGACGGATGCCGCGATCGAGATGCAGCTCGCCAACAGTACAATAGCAGGGCGAACCTCCGGCACCGTTCCCCGCCAGGGAGAACTGACGCCCGATGTGATCGATGCGATCCTCCGGCAATTTCTGGGCCTTCCTGCGACGCCGCCCCTGCCTACAGCGAAGAAGGGGACCAGACCTTCGCTCTGCGCCGGCTGCGGCCACCGGGGGGCCTTCTTTGCGATCCGGGAAACCTTCCCGAAGGGGATCTTTCCCAGCGACATCGGCTGCTACACCCTGGGGATGAATTTCGGCGCCGTGGACACCTGCCACTGCATGGGGGCCTGCATCAGCCAGGGGGCAGGATTTTACCACGCCTATGCGGCGGACAACGGCGAGTTTCCCACCATCGTCGTCACGATCGGCGATTCCACCTTCTTCCATGCCGGCATCCCGGCCCTCATCAACGCCGTCTTCCAGGGGGCAAGGATCATCGTCGTCATCCTCGACAATGCGACCACGGCCATGACCGGCCATCAGCCGACGCCCCAACTCGGGATCAGGGCCGACGGCAGCCTAGGTCCGCAGGTCTTCATCCCCGAACTCGTCCGGGCCGCCGGGGTGCGGTTCCTCAAGGAAGTGGACGCCTATGACGTCCCGGCCCTGAAGGCGGCCTTGAAAGACGCCGACGCCTTCATCCGCTCCCCCGAGGGGGCCGTGGCGGTCCTGATCGCCAAGCATCCCTGCATTGTGGAGAAAAAGCCCAAAGAGATCCAGCCGATCTTGGCCATGGCCATCACCGACGCTTGCGTGGGTTGCCGGGCCTGTATCGAAGAGTTCGAATGCCCGGCCCTGCGGTTCGACGACGGGGAAAACCGGGCCGAGATCGACCAGAACCGCTGCATCGGCTGCGGCGTCTGCGTCCATGCCTGCCCGGCGGGGGCCATCGTCGCCGAAGGAGGAAACCGTTAATGGAACAGCAGCAAATCATCATCAGCGGCATCGGCGGCCAGGGGGTCCTTTTCGTGACCCGGATCCTGGCCGAGGCGGCCATCGAGCAAGGCCTTTCGGTCCTCACCTCGGAGACCCACGGCATGGCCATGCGCGGAGGCACCGTGATCTCCCACGTGAAGGTCGGTTCCTTCACAAGCCCGCTGATCCGGATGGGACAGGCCGACTGCGCCCTCTTCCTCCAGGCGGGCAACCTGGAGGTCCACCGGGGCTTTCTCAAAGGGTCGGGAAGGATCTTCATCAACGGATCGACGGCGGTCGACGGGGCGGCAACGATCGATGCGACGGCCTTGGCCCGCAAGCACGGCTCCCTGGTCATCGCGAACCTGGTGCTTTTGGGCTTTGCCGTCCGGCAGGGGGGGCTCTTCTGCGATGCGCCGACCATCGAGGCGGTGCTGAAACGGATCTCGCCGGCCAAACAGCTCGCCCTGAACCTGGAGGGATTCCGGCTGGGGAGGGAAGATCGTAAGAATTGAAGTTATCGCCATTCCGGGACAGGAACGGGTCCGCGGGGTGGGCGATTGACCTTTTGCAAAGGGCGCATGGGAGATTTTTCCGGGGTACCCTGCCACCGCAGCGGAGCGGCCGCCGGGAAAACTGTTTGAGCGCGAAGCGCGAGTTTTTTCCCGGCAGCGCAGCGAGGATGTGCAGGGTCGGAAAAAGATCGGCGCCTCTTGTGAAAGGTCAATCGCCCACCCCGCGGCGGGCCATAACCGATGCGGGCTCCGAAAACGGAGAAACGTTCGTGCCCGTGGCGGTAAGAAGATGGCAATAAAGACTCAGGGAGACTTCGGTGCAGTCACCGAAGCGTTTATAATAAAAGGAGGGAACCCATGAAAACACGAACCTTGCTGAACACAATACTGGCCCTGACGGGGCTGGCCGTCCTGGCGGCCGTTGCACCGATGGCCGGACAGGCCGCGCCGATCACCCTTTCCTACGCGAATTTTCCGCCCGCTTCGACCTTCCCCTGCGTCCAGATGGAACGGTGGGCCAAGGAGATCGAAAAGCGGACCAACGGCCAGGTGAAGATCAACACCTTCCCGGGCGGTACGCTTCTGCCCGCCAAGAACATCTTCGACGGCGTCATCGCCGGGACGGCCGATATCGGCAATTTCGCCATGAGCTACCAGCCGGGCCGCTTCCCCGTCTCCGAGGCGGCGGACCTGCCGCTCGGCCTCCCCAGCGCCCGGGTGGCGAGCCTCGTCCTCTACGACCTGATCGATAAATACAAGCCGAAGGAATTCGAGAAGGTGAAGATCCTGACCCTCTTCACCTGCCCGCCCGCCGACTTCATGACCAGCAAGCCCGTCCGGACCCTCAAGGACTTGAAAGGGATGGAGCTGCGTTCCTCCGGGACCGGCGCCGAGGTGGTGAAGGCCCTGGGCGGGATTCCCATTGCCATGCCCCAGTCGGAGACGCCCGAGGCGCTCCAGAAGGGGATCGTCAAGGGGAACGTTTCGTCCCTGGAGGTCCTCAAGGACATGAACTATGCCGCCTATTGCCCCTTTGCCACGGACGCGAACCTCTTCGTCGTCTCCTTTGCCGTCGTCATGAACAGGGAAAAGTGGAACGCCCTGCCGGCCGACGTGAAGAAGGCGATGGACGATCTGCGGATCGAGCAGGCCGAATGGACCGGCAAATACGTGGACGATCACGTGGCGGAATCGCTCGCCTGGTCGAAGGAGAAGTACAAGCACCAGGTGATCCAGCTGCCCGCTGCCGACAAGGCGGAGATCAAGCGGCTCGTGAAACCCATGATCGACGACTATGTGAAAAAGGTGAGCGCCCAGGGGCTTCCCGGCGCGGAGATCGTCGCCGAAATCGAGAAGTTGAAGCAGAAGTACAGCAAAAAGGGGAAATAGAGAAGAGCGATGCCGATGCTGGATAAGATAGACACTTTCTTGAGCCGGATACTGCTGGCCTTGAGCGGCGGGGCGATCCTCGCCCTGATGCTCCTGGCCACGGGCAACGTGGTGCTGAGAATCTTTCATGCCCCCTACCGGGGGACCTACGAACTGGTCTCCTTCCTCGGGGCGATCGCGGTGGCCTTTGCTCTCGCCGCGACGCAGCGGAAGAAGGGGCACATCGTCGTGGACATCCTCTCCTCCCATTATTCCGAGCCGGTGCGGCGCGGGATCGACGTCCTTTCGTCGCTGATCAGCGCGGCCTTCTTCGGCGTCGTCGCCTGGCAGGTGACCCTCTGGGGGACAAGGATCATGGGCTCCGGGGAGGTGTCCGAAACGCTGAAGATCGTCTATCATCCCTTTGTGTTCGCCGTGGCGGCGGGCTTCGGCCTCCTTGCCTTCACCTGCCTTTTGGACATTCTCCGGACCCTCGGCCCGGCAGGGGAGGTCAGGCGATGAACGGACCTCTTTTAGGCGTCGCCGGGATCGGCGTCATGTTCGCCTCGCTTTTCATCCTCCGGATCCCCGCCGGGTTCACCATGGCGATCGTCGGATTCTTGGGTCTCGCCTATGCGACGTCGCTGACCGCCGCCTGCGGGATGATCGGTTCGGAGATGTGGAACATCTTTTCCGGCTATGGGCTGACCGTGATTCCCATGTTCATCCTCGTCGGCGAGTTCGTCCACTATGCGGGTTACAACGACAGCCTCTACCACGCCACCCACAAGTGGTTCGGTCACCACCGGGGAGGCCTCGCGATCACGACCATCATGGCCTCGGCCGCCTTTTCCGCCATCAGCGGCTCGAACACGGCCACGGCGGCGACGATGAGCACCGTCGCCATCCCGGCGATGAAGAAATACGGCTACCACCCGGCCCTGAACGCCGGCTCCGTGGCCGCCGGGGCGACCCTGGGGGTCCTCATCCCGCCGAGCATCGTTCTGGTGGTCTACGGGATCTACACGGGGCAGTCGATCGGGAAGCTCTTCTTCGGCAACGTCATCCCCAGCGCCATCGCCACGGTCCTCATCGCGGCGACGGTCTTTGCGATCTGCCGGCGCCATCCCGACTGGGGGCCGGCGGCGGAGCGGAGCACCTGGAAGGAGCGCTTCGCGGCCCTTCCCGAGGCGCTGGACATCATTCTGCTTTTTGCGGTCATCATGTTCGCCCTCTTCACCGGCGTCGTGACGGCGACCGAAGCGGCGGCGGTGAGTTGCACGCTGGGACTCGCCATCTGCCTGGCCCGGCGGAAGCTCTCCTGGAAAGGATTCCTGGCTTCCATCGGCGATACGGTCCGGATCTCCTGCATGGTTTTCATGATCATCGCCGGGGCGGTCATCTTCGGGCGGTTTCTGGCGATCACCCGGCTCCCCTTCGAGGCGGCCGCCTGGATCGGGACGCTGGCCCTGCCCAAGACGGCCCTTTTGGGACTCATCCTGCTGTGCTACATCGCCGGGGGCTGCATCATGGACGCCCTGGCCTTTTTGCTCGTCTCGCTGCCGATCTTCTACCCCCTCGTCGTCGGGATGGGCTACGACCCGATCTGGTTCGGCCAGGTCATCACGATCGTCACGACCATGGGCGCCATCATGCCGCCCATCGGGATCTGCTGTTACGTCGTCGCCGGGATGTCCAGGGACATCCCCCTGGCCACGGTCTTTCGGGGGGCGATCTACTATCTGCCGGCCTATGTGGTGACGATCCTCCTGCTGATGCTCTTTCCCTACGGCACGGTGCTGATCCTCTCCAACCTCGTCCGGTAAGGGCTCCGCAGCAGGGGGTTGAGATGCCTTGCAGCTGTCCGGCTAGGTCAGGGATTGCCGCGTTTCCGTCGCGTCATCCATAGGGAAGCGGACGCGATTCCTCTCGTACTCCTGGAGGACTTTCCGGGTGTAACTGGTCTTGGGCTCGCTGTTTCTCTGAATGGTCTGGCGGGCGCGGGTAAAACCCACATTATAGGCAAACAGAACGGCCCGATCGTTGTCAAAATACTTGCTGAGCCATGCCAGGTAATAGACGCCGAAGCGGACATTGGCGTGGGCAGAGTCCAACACATCCTTTTTGTAGGAAATGCCCAAGTCACGAGAGAATTCCCGGGCCACGACGGTCTTGACCTGCATGATCCCGACGGCCCCCATATTGGAAACCACGTCCTGCCGAAAATTGCTTTCCGCCTCCATGACGGCCAACACCAGGCGGTAATCGACACCGTAACGATGGGAAGCGTCGTAGATGGTTTTTGCCACCTCCCGCAGTTCCTCATCGGGGATGCGGGCCCGCTTGTTCTCCAGGTGAGCGGCAATCAAATCTATCGTGCGCGCTTCTGCCCAGGCGGTACTGAAAACGGGAGCGCTCCATTGCGCATCGGCATAATGGAGGCTCATAAAAAAGAGGGCGCAAACAATTCCCACGACGAGGGCCAACGGTCTCAAAGATCTAATTTCATGCATTATTTTTCTCTCCTTCCCGGGGTCCTCATCCGATCGGTCGAGATGTACAGATCTATCCCTGAAGTTTAACAGAAAAAAAGTGGAGTGGGATTGAGGAAGCCGGATGGTCAGGTTGATTCAAGGCGTTTATGACTTAACGCGCCTGACCGTAATGTGAGGTAGTTCATACAAGACTTTGACCGCCATGGCAAGAAAAAAAATGCCTTTTCAGGGAAATACTATGTACAATCGATAGGTTAATCATGTTTTGCACCTGCAAGTTTTTCTAGCGTCCGCTTTTTTGGGCCAAAAGAGTCCGCGGACCTTCTTCCTTCTTGACATCCGGCCGTTCTTCGGCCTATGTGGCTTGCTGAAAAAAGGCACAAGCAGAAAGGCGGCTCCTGCACAGTATGGATCTCCTGCAACTCCTCATCGTCTTTTGCGCCAGCGTGCTCAGCAGCACCTTCGGCACCCTGGTCGGCGGGAGCAGCATGATCACCGTCCCGCTGCTCATCATGCTCGGCCTGCCTCCCCATGTGGCGATCGGCACCGACCGGCTGGGAACCAGCGGGATCGGCCTCGCCGGCCTCTATTCCTTTCACCGCCAAGGCAAGGTGAACTACCGGCTGGCGTTCGTCATCGCCATTCCCTGTCTGCTCGGGGGGTTTGTCGGCGCCAACCTCGCCCTTCAGATCAGCGCCGCGCTTCTTAAAAAGGTGATCATCGTCCTGACGATCGGCCTGCTGGTGTTCGTGATGACCAATCCCATGGTGGGGCTGGCGGCGTCGGCAGCGGAAAAGCCGCTCTCGACCGGAAGAACTCTCTGGGGCGGCTTTTTGAGCTTCCTGGTGGGCATCCACGGCGGTTTTTTCGGCGGCGGATCCGCCACGTTCCTGGCCTATGTCGTCATTCTCGTTTTTCGCCAGAGCTTTCTGGAATGCGCCGCCAACAGCAAAGTCGCCTCGTTCCTGATGGCCGCCACCGCGGCGGCGACTTATGCCTATCATGGCGCCATCCATCTGCCCCTGGGCTTGGCGCTGTTCGCCGGCTGCTGCACCGGCTCTTTTCTGGGCGCCCATTATTCCGACCGGATCGGAAACGTCTGGATCAAACGGCTTTTCATTGGCGTGGTCCTGCTCATGGTCGCAAAGTTGCTGCTCGATGCCTGAATTTTTCGGATCATCCGTTTTTGACTTGCCCTGCCGCGCCCCCTCCTACCGGCCCCCTTTTGCTATTTCCCCGGGGCTGTGTTAAAAGGCGGCCATGTTCCCCGATCCCTGGAGTGAAAAACAAAAGATTGTCCTCACCTGTCCGAAGGGGATCGTCCCCTGGCTCGCCGGAGAAGTCCGCGCCCTGGATTTCCCCATCCATGAGGAAGGGGAAGCCGCCGTGACGACCGCAGGAACCCTCGGCGACGCGATGCGGCTCTGCCTCCAGCTGAGGACCTGTCATCGGGTCCTCTTTCACCTGGCGGCTTTTATGGCGACCGATCCGCGCGGCCTCTATGCCGGCCTCCACGCGATCCCCTGGGAGACGCTCCTCCATGCGAGCGGTCCCCATGCCTATCTCTCGGTCACCTCGACGGCGGACAACCCGACGATCACCGACGGCCGCTTCGTCAACCAGAAGGCCAAGGACGCCATCGTCGATCGGCTGACGAAGCGGTGCGGCCTCCGCCCCGATTCGGGGCCCGACCGGAACCGCGCCGTGGTTCATGTCTACTGGAAGGGCGACCGGGTGGATGTGTACCTGGATGCCTCGGGAGAGCCGCTCTCCCGGCGGGGCTACCGGAAGCTGCCCCTTGCGGCGCCGATGCAGGAGAGCCTCGCCGCGGCGGTGATCCTGGCAACGGGCTGGGACGGCCGGACCTCTTTTGTCAACCCCATGTGCGGCAGCGGGACGCTCGCCATCGAGGCGGCGCTCTTCGCCCAGGGCAGGGCGCCGGGTCTGCTGCGGAGCAACTACGGGCTCATGCATCTCAAGGGGTTCGATCCGGACCGCTGGCAAAAGGCAAGGAAGGCGGCCCATGGAATGCAAAAGGAGACGGCCGCGCCGATCATCGCCACCGATATCGATTCCCGGGCCATTGCCGCGGCGCGCCAGAACGCCAAGACCGCCGGCGTGGAAAACCGGATCGCCTTTGCCGTCTGCCCCTTTGCCCAAACCGAGGTTCCCGAACCGGGCGGGGTGGTCGTTCTCAATCCCCCCTATGGAGAGCGACTCGGGGAGATCAAGAAACTGACCGACCTCTACGGAGAGATCGGCGATTTTTTCAAGCAGCGCTGCCGGGGATACCGGGGATACGTCTTTACGGGCAACCTGGCCCTGGGCAAGCAAATCGGACTCCGGACCCAACGCCGGATCCCCTTCTACAACGGTGAAATCGAATGCCGCCTCCTGGAGTACGAACTCTATGCAGGAACCAGGCGAAAAGAAAAGGAGAATGGCGAGAGCGGCGCACCGGCGCCTCCCGCGACAAACCAACTATGAATGCCCCTTTGCACCAAAATGACCGCGCCGGCGCGGCGCAGGCGCACGCCTCGTGCCCCATCGGCGTTTTCGACTCCGGCGTCGGCGGTCTGACCGTCGTCCGCGCCTTGATGGAGCGCCTCCCCTTCGAAGATATCCTCTATTTCGGGGATACGGCCCGCGTTCCCTACGGGGTCAAATCGGTGGAGACGATCAGCGGCTATGCCCTCCAGATCGCCGATTTTCTCGTCCGCCGAAACGTGAAACTCCTGATCGTCGCCTGCAACACGATGGCCGCCGTCGCTTACCAGACCGTGGTGGAGCGCTCGCCGGTCCCGGTGCTGGGCGTCATCGACGCCGGCGCGCGCGCCGCGGCGGAAGCCACGACCACAAAGGCCGTCGGGGTCATCGGCACGCCGGCCACGATCAACAGCAACGCCTATGCCCGGGCGATCCACGGCTATGACGGGAGAATCCGGGTCTTTTCCCAAGCCTGCCCGCTCTTCGTCCCCCTCGTCGAAGAGGGATGGCTCGACCACCCGGTCACGAAGCTCACGGCCCAGGAATATCTCAAGCCCGTTCTGGCCGAGCGGATCGACACGCTGGTCCTCGG
>JAKAFS010000004.1 GCA_021817825.1 Deltaproteobacteria bacterium
GGGCCGGTTCGCCCAGGGCTTTTAAGGCCGCGACGGTATTGATCTCTTCTCCCCGGACCTTGACCCGGCCTTTCAAGATCGCCGCCACCATCTTTTCCTTGGGGTAGGGGCTGTAGAAGGTCTCGTCGTCCCAGCGGGAGGTGTCGAGCCCGCCGTCCGCTTTGATCGCGTATCCCCCGGTGCGGTTGTTCCAGAGGAAGATGCGGCTCCGGTCCCCCTTTTGCGAGGCGAGGTAGCCCTCCTGCACCCGCATAAGGAAGCGGCCCCACTCCTCGCGGTTCACGTAGGAAAGGGGAAAGCCGCCTCCGATGTTGATGATCTCGCAACGGCCGCCCGCGGCGTTCAAGAGATGGCCCAGTTCGAGCAACTGCCCGAGGACGGCCAGGTAGGGGGCGAGGTCCGCGATCTGGGAGCCGATGTGGGTGTGGAAGCCGAGGAGCCGGACATGGGGATGGCCCCCCAACGTTTTCAGGAAGGCCGGGATCTCCTCCACGTAGGTCCCGAACTTGGTCCACTTGCCGGCGGTGAAGATCGCCTCGGCCGTGACGCGACCCAGCTCGAAGCCGCTGACCCTCAGGACCACCCGGGGGCTTCTGTTCATCTCCCTGGCGATCCGGGAAACCAGTTGGAACTCCTCGATGCTGTCGGCCACGATCAGCATGTCCGTCTCGATGGCCTTGGCAATGAGGAAGTCCTCCTTGCAGTTGCCGTTGAGGTCGAGTTCCTCCGGCGGGGCACCGGCTTCCAAGGCGCAGCGCGTCTCATAGGGGGAGGCCACGTCGATGCCGGCCCCTTCCTGGACGACGATCTTGAATACCGCCGGATGGGCGCAGGCCTTGGCGGCAAAGCGGATGTGGCCTTTGGGGTAGAGGTCCTTGAAGACCTGCTTGAAGGCCCGGACATTCTGCGCGATGGCGGCGCCGGAGTAGAGGTGCAGGGGAAGCTGATACCGGTTGACCCACCAGGAAAGGGGCCGGTCGGCGATCAACGCCTCCCCAGCCGCAGGGCTCAGGAGACGCCGCTCGCCCCACTCCTCTTGGGTTGCCGGTTCGGTCCCCGCGGCAGCGATGCCGGATCCCCGCAGGGCCGTGGCGCCCATGCCGATGACACTGTACTTGATGAAATCCCTGCGGTCGATGGGCATGTGGCCTCCTTATGGAAAGACCTCGGCAAAGGTGAAACGCCGGTAGGTGGTGAAAGGGGCATCGAGGACCTTTTGAACCAGGTCCTCCTTGGCCAGGGCGAACTCCCGGCTGTTGGGATACCAGAGGAGGCTGAACTCGGTCGTGCCGGAATACTCCTTGGAGGTGGAGGCGGCACGCAAGAGCTCGATCACCTCCGGGGTGCCCACGGTCCGCCCCTGGTCCCGGTACTGGGCCACCAGGTTCAGCATGTCCCGAAACCGGTAGTCGGCGGGCTCCACCGTGGCGTGATAGCCGTGGACGTTGCCGACCGCCCGTTCGTTGGGCGGCGTCCCCTGGTATTTGTAGTAATTGTTCGTCGTCAAGATGCTGTAGGCGTCGCCGGGGGCGAAATCCACGGGCGCTCGCAGGGCCCAGCCGTAGGAATCGGCTTCGTAGGTGGACGAGGGAGCGCTCGGCTGGCCCGCCAGATAGGGGGTCGAAACAGGGGTATTGAAGCCCACGGCGCGGGTCGCAGGCAGCGCGCCCCAGAGGGCCACCGCCCCGGCCACGGTGCTCGCGGCCTGTAGGGCTTCCCGGTAGTAGAGCGAGTAGTCCAGGATATTGGCGGCATCCCAATTGGAAATGGAGAGGGAGGACTGGGCCTGGATAACCAGGCCGTCTTCGTTCATGCCGTGGTAGGTGCCGTAATAGCCCGGCCAGTCGATGCCGACGGTCTTTTTCTTGCCGCTCGCCGCCGGCGGCGTGGTGGCGATGATGAGCGCGCTGTTGACGGTCATCTTGTGCAGGTCGTTCTCGCCGTCGTTGTTCTTGCCGTGGATCAGTGCCCCGTTAAGCTCGCTGTTCTGCGTCCAGTCCCCCCAGAACACGGCGCTCGTGCAGGTGCGATAGTTGAGGCCCTTGCCTTTCTCCGGTGACAGGGACGCCAGGAGAAAGCGGCTTTTCGTCCGCGACGGGGCGGCGGCCAGGGGCCAGAACGGGGAGCCGTGCAGGACCCAGAACCGCAGGATGGCGATGTTGTTGTGGAGGATCAGGTCGTCCCGGGTGAGCGGCCGTCCCAAGGCGGCGACGGTGATATTGGCGCCGCCGTCCTGCATGCCCTGGAGCATGGCGTCGGCTTCGCCGGCATAGGGGGCATTGCCGGCGGCATGGGTCTGGAGGTACTGCAAGACTTCCTCGTAGCGGGAAACGGACTGGGCGAAGTAGGCCAGATCGACGTAGTTGATGAAATCGACGATCTGGGGACCCACCAGATAGCCGTGGCAGTAGGCCCGCTCGGCAGGCGTCCCCCACAATTGCAGGACCTTCTGCCCCCGGATGGTCGTGAGCTTCCCGCCGCCTGTCCCGTTGGCAACGGTCCGGTCCGCCGTGGGATAGGGGGTGGGCGAGGTCAGGGTCAGATCGATGCCGGAGGTCGTCTTCCCCTCCGCCACCGTGACAGGGGGCAAGTGAAGATTGGCGGCCGTTTGGTGCCAGCCCGTAGGCTCGGCGTAATCGGCGTGGTTGACGCCCCCGTCGCCGTTGACGTCCACCCAGGCCCAGACCGCATAGCTGCCCGGGGCAAGCGCCAGCGTATAGTTTCCCGGTTCGGAAAGCCGGACAGACGCGGCCACCCAGGCCGATTGCGTCGGGCGCGCCTCGGTTTCGACCACCCGGAGCTTCGCCTTGTTTGCTTCGGGGATGGCCAGGACGTAGATGGTCCCGGTCTGGGAGCCGGGCACCGAGACGGTTCCGGAAATGTAGCCGGGCGCGGACAGGGAGCCGCTGCAGCCGATCAGCAGTCCCAGGAGCATCAGGGCTGGGACGATGAAGGCGATCCAGGAGCTGCGAGGGGGGAACAAAACCAAGCCGCGTGCATGAGTTGCTTCCGAATCGATGTCCATATCCGCCTTTCTTGCGGTAACATTTCTGAATCTGAAGCGAAAAAAGCCGAATCGTGAAGATCAAGGATAAAGTTTCGTCGGAATCCTACCTCAATCCAATGGGTTTGTCCACTGTCACGTGCCTTTGCGGGTGAGAACGGCGGCGAAGAAGCCGTCGGCGCCGTGGCGGTGGGGGAAGGTCCTAAGATCGCCGGCCGCATCGAAGAGGGCGGCGTCGATTTCCCCGGCGGGAGGCGCGACGCGGCTGAACTCCGGACGGTTTTTCAGCAGATCGGCGACGACCAGCTCGTTTTCCTCGGGCGTGACGGTGCAGACGCTGTAGACGAGCCGTCCCCCCGGCCGCACGCACTCCGCGGCGTTCGCCAGGAGCCGCCGTTGGGTCTCCATGCATTTTTTCAGATCCCCGGCCGTGATTCGCCAGCGGATCTCGGGGTTCCGCCGAAGGGTGCCGAGGCCCGAGCAGGGGGCGTCCAGAAGGACCCGGTCGAAGGTCCCGGAGAAGCTCACATGGGGTTCCGCGGCGTCGCCGGCCCGGGTTTCCACGATCGTGACTCCCAGCCGCTTGGCCTCTTCGCGGAGCATCCGCAAGCGGTCCTCATGGAGATCGAGCGCCGTGATCAGCCCCCGGTTGTTCATCAGGGCGGCCAGGTGCAGGGTCTTGCCTCCTGCCCCGGCGCAAAGATCGAGAATCCGTTCGCCGGGCTTCGGGGCGACGAGTCGGGCCACGAGTTGGGACGCCTCGTCCTGAATGCGGACCAGCCCGCCTTTGTACGCCGCCGACTCCCGGAGCGCAGCGCCGGGGGAGGTGAGGCGCAGGCCGTCGGGGGAAAGAGCCGTCGCCTCGGCGGCGATGCCTTCGGCGGCAAGGGCGGCGACCGCGTCGGGGCGTGCTGCCTTGAGGCTGTTGACCCGGAGCGCCAGGGGGGCCATGGCGTTGTCGGCGCTACAGATCGCGACGGTTTCCTCGGGGCCGAACTGGGCGATCAGCCGCCGGACCAGCCAAAGGGGATGGGAATGGAGGATCGCGATGGCCCCGGCCGCATCGTCGGTCAACGACGGCCACTCAAGAGCGTCTTTTTGCCGCAGGGTGGTGCGGAGGACCGCATTGACCAAACCGGCGACGGCGGGTTGCAGGGACTTGGCGATCCCGACCGCTTCGTTCAAGACGGCGAAGGCGGGGATCCGGTCGGTGAACCGAAGCTGATAGACGGCCGTCCTGAGGATGTTCCGGACCGTCGCTTCCAGTGTGTTCGGGTCTCCCCGGTAGAACTGGGCGATCATCCAGTCGAGCTGTCCCCGCATCCGGAGCGTCCCGTAGACCAGTTCGGTCAGGAGCCGCCGGTCCTGGGGATTGAGCGCCGATCTGTCCGAGAGGGCGCGGTCCAGAAGGGGCTCCGCATAGGCGCCGGCCGTGTCGATCCGGGTCAGGATTTCGACGGCGATCTGCCGGGGCGAGGATTTCGGGTTGTCTTTCAGCCCAGGACGGTTCCCGGCGCGATCCGGACGCCCCGGAGAAAGGCTTCGATCGGCAACCGCTTTTTCCCCGCCATTTGGACCTCCCGCAGGAGGACGTACCCGCCCGCGGCCGCTATGGGCAACCCGTCCGGCAGCGGCTCCATGATTGTCCCCGGTTTTATCGCGTGTTCCGCCGGTTTTGCTGCGGCGCTGAAAATTTTCCACTGTTTTTCCTCCCAATACGTATAGGCGCAGGGGTCCGGGGAGAGTCCCCGGACGAGCGAGACGATGCTCCTGCAATTGTTTTTCCAATCGATCCGGCCGTCTTCCCGGGAAATCCGGGGGGCGAAAGTGGCGAGCCCGTGGTCCTGGGGACGGGGCCGGAGCGTGCCCGACTGGAGCATGGCCAGGGTCATCAGGAGCAACTCCGCGCCCAGCGCCGCCAGCCGGGCGTGAAGGTCGCCGGAGGTCTCCTCGGCCCCGATGGGTGTCTCCTCCTGTAGGAGGATCGCGCCGGAATCGATCCCCTCTTCCATCTGCATGATCGTGACGCCGGTTCGCTCCTCCCCCTGGATCAGGGCCCGCTGGATGGGCGCCGCCCCCCGGTATTGCGGGAGAAGGGAGGGGTGGATGTTGATGCAGCCGAAGCGCGGGCCGGAGATGATCTCCCGGGGAAGGATCTGCCCGAAGGCGGCCAGGACGACGAGATCCGGCGCGAGGGAGCGGAAGACATCCAGAAAGGCCGGCTCCCGAACCTTTTCGGGCTGTAGGATCGGGATGCCGAGGCTAAGGGCGCTGTCCTTGACCGGGGGAGCGGCGAGCGTTCGGCCCCGTCCCTGGGGGCGATCGGGCTGGGTGACGACGCCGATGACCGGGTAACCGTGACCGACCAGGGCTTCCAGGGCGGGGACGGCAAAGGCGGGCGTACCCATATAAAGGATGCGCGGTTTGACCATCTCTTGTTCCTCCTACATGAAATTGACGGGATCCACGTCCACCAGGATCTCCAGGCCGTCATGGCCGGTTTTCTCCAGAAGGTTTTGCACCAGTAGCCGAAGCGCGTCGCTCCGGCTGCCGCGCAAAAGGAGCTGCCAGCGGTACCGACCCCTGATCCGGGCCAGGGGCGATTCGGCAGGGCCGATCACCTCCACGCTTCCCCCGGCCAGGCTCTTGGCGAGTTCCCGGGCGCGCGCCCCGATCCGGGCCACGGCCCTTTTTCCCTCTTCCTGTTTCAAACTCGAAAAATGGAGCCCCACCAGGCGGGAGAAGGGGGGGTAGTCAAGCTGGCGCCGCAGGGGCAGCTCTTCCGCGTAGAATCCTTCGTAGTCGTGCAGTTGCGCTTTGGTGATGACGTAGTGGTCCGGGTTGAAGGTCTGGATCACGACCCGTCCGGGCCGATCGCCCCGGCCGCCCCGGCCCGCCACCTGGGTGAGGATCTGAAAGGTCCGCTCGGCGGCGCGGAAGTCCGGCAGGTTCAGGGAGGCGTCGGCGGCTACGACGCCCACCAGGGTGATGCCCGGGAAGTCGTGGCCCTTGGTGATCATCTGCGTGCCCACGAGGATATCGATCTCCCGGCGGTCGAGCCGGCGGAGGAACTGCTCCGCTTCTCCCTTCCGGGCGGTGGTGTCCGAATCCATCCGGGCGATCCGGGCGGCGGGAAACAGCTTCGCCGCCTCTTCCGCGATCCGTTCCGTTCCGGCCCCCTGGCTGCGGATGCGGCTTCCCCGGCATTTGGGGCAGGATTCGGCATTCCGGATCGTGAAATCGCAGTGGTGGCACTTCAGGAGGCCGATGCCGGCGTGCTGGGTGAGCGCGATGTCGCAGTTCGGGCAGGCAAAGACGTGACCGCAGTCGGGGCAGAAAAGATAGGTGTGAAATCCCCGCCGGTTGAGAAACAGGAGGGTCTGGTTTCCGGCGGCCAGATTTTTCCCGATCGCCTCGCAAAGGACGCGGGAAAAAAGCGGCGTCAACCCCTGCTCGTTTCTTTCCTTCCGAAGATCGACCACCTCGATCCGGGGCATCGGCCGGTCGTCGATCCGGGCCGGGAGGGTCAGATAGCGGTAGCGGCCTTCGGCGGCATGCCGGTAGCTCTGGATGGCCGGCGTGGCGGAACCGAGGATGACCGTGGCCTTCGCCAATTGCCCTTTCACCAGGGCCAGGTCCCGGGCGTTGTAGCGCAGGCGGTCGTCCTGTTTATACGAGGAATCGTGTTCCTCGTCGGCGATGATCAGCCGGAGGTTCTGCACCGGGGCGAAGAGTGCCGACCGGGCGCCGACGACGACCCGCACCTCGCCGCGCCGGATCCGCCGCCACTGGTCGTACCGGGCGCTCAGGGAGATACCGCTGTGGAGGACCGCGATCTCCCGCTCCGGAAAGCGGCTGCGGATCCGGGAGAGGAGCTGCGCCGTCAGGGCGATCTCGGGGACCAGATAAATGACCCCGCCTTCGCCCCGGAGGACCTCGGCGATGGAACGCAGATAGACCTCCGTCTTGCCGCTCCCGGTCACGCCGTGGAGCAGGCAGGGGGAAAAGTCGCCCGCGGCGAGGCAGCCGCGGATCTCTTCCAGCGCCGCCTCCTGGGCCTCGTTCAGCGGGAACCAGCTCCCCTCTTTTCCCAGCGGCGAGGCCGCCCCGGGTCCGCGGGCAACTTCCTTTTCGTAAAGACGGATGAGGCTTTTTTCCGCGAGGGTGCGCAGGCAGGCGGCGGCGTTCTTGCAGCAGGCGTTGAGCTCCCGGAGGGGCCGGTCGCCCTGGGTTCGGAGCTGGTCGATCAGGGCCGCCTGTTTGGCCGTCAGGGAGGGGGCCGTGGGGAGATCCGCGGGGAGCAGACCGGCCCATTTTTCCCGGCGCACCCGGACGGCCGAGCGGTTCAGCCGCTCCTGGGACAGGACGAGGCCGGCGTCTTCGAGAAAGCGCAGGTCTTCGTAAAGGGCGTTTTTTCCCAAGATTTTGCGGAGGCGGCTCAAAGAGAGCCCTGCGGGAAAGCGCTCCAGGCAAGCCAGGATCTCCATCCGGCCCGGGGAGAGACGCTGTTCGGCCACCGGGGCGTCGGGGGCAAGGCTGATCCACCGGTCGCTCTTGACGTCCAGCCCGCCGGGCAGCAGTTCGCCGAGGACCCTGCCCAGGGGGTGGAGGTAGTAACGGGAGATCCATTCGTAAAAAGCGAGGTCCCCGGCGTCAAAAAGGGGTTCTTGGTCGGGGATGTCGATAATTTCCTTGATGTTCTGATCGCAGGCGGCCTCGGAGAGGACGGCGAGGATGAAACCGGTCACGCGTCGTTTGCCGAAGGGGACCAGGACCCGCTTTCCCACCGCGAGGCCGGCGGCCAGCGCCTCGGGAACGGCGTAGGTAAAGGTTTTTGCAGAGGGGATTTGGATCGCAACCTTGACGAACATCCGGTATGGTCCTCAAAAAAAACCCCCTCACCGCTCCCGGGCAAGGGAGATCGAGGGGGATCGGAAGAGGCGGCAGCGCCGCCGCTCGGGACTGCGTGAAGTGGGGTGGCTATTCGCCCTTGAGTTTTTCCATCTTCTCCTGCTTCATCTTGCAGTCGATGCAGAGGGTGGTCACGGGTCTTGCCATCAGCCGTTTTTCGGAAATCGGGCCCGCGCAGACATCGCAGATCCCGAATTCACCGTCGTCGATCCGCTTGATCGCCTCCTGCATCTTCAAGATCAGTTTCCGCTCCCGGTCCCGGATCCGAAGCTCGAAGTTCCGGTCCGACTCCAGGGAGGCCCGGTCGTTGGGGTCCGGATAGTTTTCCTTCGTTCCGTAGGTCATTTCCGACACGGTTTTCCCCGCTTCGTCCAGGAGTTCGTTGATCTTCTGGGAAAGCATATGCCTGAAAAATGCCGCCTTTTCCGGCGTCATTGAAGGTTTCGCTGTCGTTTTGGACACGGCCGCCATTTTCTCTCCTGTCCTGAGGGTCAATTTAAGGGATCACCTCTTACATGATGAAGCTCCATTTGTAAAGAAAAAAATGAAGCCGGTCCCGGTTTATTGTTTTCCGGCGGGAATCTCGCGGCTGAGGCAGTGGAGGGTCCCCAGTCCCCAGATGAGATCGATGGCGCTGATGCCGATCACCTTGCGATCGGGGAACAGCTCGCTGAAAATGCCCAGGGCCTCGTAATCCCGCGGGTCATTGAAGGTCGGCACCAGCACGGCGCCTTTGACGAAGATGAAATTGACGTAGCTGGCCGGGAGGCGCAGGTCCTCGAAATCCAGCCGATCGGGCAGGGGGATGGTCACCACGTTCAGGGCTGCGCCGTTTCCCAGGCGGACGCCCTGCAGCCGTTCCAGATTCTCCGCCAGGTGTTTGCTGTTCTTGTCCTTGCGGTTGGTTTCCCGGCAGGCGACCACGGTGTGACCGTTCACGAAGCGGCAGATGTCGTCCACGTGGCCGTGCGTATCGTCCCCCGCGATCCCCTTGCCCAGCCAAATGACTTGGGTCACGCCGAGATATTCCCGGAAGACCGCTTCGTAATCGCCCTTCGTGAACCCCGGGTTGCGCACCTGAACCCGGCTGTCGAGCAGGCATTCCTCCGTCGTCACCAGGGCGCCGCAGCCGTTGCCGTCGATGGCGCCGCCCTCCAGAACGACCGGTTTTTCATTGTAGAGGACTTGGGTCAGGGGGAGACCGAGACCGTCCGCCACCGCTGAGGGAATCCCTTGGTCTTTCCTGTGGTTGCCGTATTTCGCCCAGCCGTTGAACCGAAATTGCAGGGCCTCCCGCGTGCCGTCCGGCCGCTTCACGATGATCGGCCCGGAATCGCGCATCCAACTCCGGTTGGTGTCTTTGATGAAGAAACGGACCTGCTCCAGATCGACGTGGGCCCGGCTGAGGATATCCGCCACTTTGGCCTGCTGTTCCCCGGTCTTGACGACGAGCAGCGCCGGTTCATGGGCGGCGACCTTCTTGATGATTTCCGCAAAGGCCCAGACCACGGCGGCATATTTGCCCGGCCAGTCGCGCCCCTCGTAGGGGAACGCCAGGAGCGTCGCCGCGTGCCTTTCCCATTCGGCGGGCAGTCTGCGTGAGGGTTTCTTCATGGGGCCTCTATACCAGGGAGCGTTTGAGGATCTCGCCGTAGGCGTCGATCCGGCGGTCGCGGAAGAAGGGCCAGTTGCGGCGCACATCCTCCAGATGGGCCGTGTCGATCTCGGCCATGAGGATTTCTTCCTTGTCGTGCGAGGCCTTGGCCAGGATCTCCCCCTGGGGGCCGGCGATAAAGGAGCCGCCCCAGAATTCGAGACCCGCCGTATCCTGCACCGGCTGCTCGAAGCCGACGCGATTGGCGGCGGCGACGTAGATGCCGTTGGCCACGGCGTGGCCGCGCTGGACCGTTTCCCAGGCGTCATGCTGCCTTTGCCCCTCTTGCGCCTTCTCGCGGGGGTGCCAGCCGATCGCCGTGGGATAGAAGAGCACCTCGGCCCCGTGCAGCGCCGTGATCCGCGCCCCTTCCGGATACCACTGGTCCCAGCAGATCAGCGTCCCGATCCGGCCGAAGGCGGTGTCGAAGGCCCGAAATCCCCTGTCGCCGGGGGTGAAATAGAATTTTTCATAGTACGCCGGATCGTCGGGGATGTGCATCTTGCGGTACAGGCCCGCCTCGGCGCCGTCGGCATCGATGACATAGGCGCTGTTGTGGTAGAGGCCCGCCGTGCGCCGCTCGAAAAAAGGGACAATGACGGCGATTTTCAATTCCCGGGCCAGCTCGCTGAAGGCCAGGAAGGACGGTCCGTGCAGCGGTTCCGCCAGATCGAAATGGTCGGTGTTTTCGCTTTGGCAAAAATAGAAGGAGCCATAAAGCTCCGGGAGGCAGACGATGTTCGCTCCCTCCCGGGCCGCCTGGCGGACCCGGTCCCGGCATTTGCCCAGGTTTGCCTCCCGGCTGCCGTCGAGGGCGACCTGGAGCACGGCGATTCGATATGTCCTTGACGTCATTGCCTTGCGACTCCTTATCATTCTGCCGGAATATATGCGAACCGTCCGTGCCTGTCAACCGTTGGTTCATCCGGGGCGTGGATCAGGGATTCCTGTAGACCTGAAGGACCTTCTCCACGATATTCGTCGTCGAGACGCCCGGGATCAAAGGGGCGATGACCACCTTTCCTCCCCAGGACCGGACCGCGTCCCCTCCTACCACGTCTGCCTCGCTCCAGTCGCCACCCTTGACGAGGCGATCGGGGCGCAGAAATTCGATCAGTTTCAGCGGGGTGGCTTCATCAAAAAAGGTGACGAAATCGACCGATTCCAGGGAAGCCAATACTTCGGCACGCTCCGCCTGGGGGACGAGCGGCCGCTTTTCTCCTTTGATCGCCCGGACGGAAGCGTCGCTGTTGAGCCCCAGGACGAGAAGGTCTCCGAGCTTTCTGGCCTCGCGCAGATAGCGGACATGTCCGACATGCAGAATGTCGAAGCAACCGTTGGTGAAAGCGATTATTTTACCTTCCTGCCGCCGCTTTTCCAACTCCGACTTCAATTCTTCCCAGGAGACGATTTTATTCATGCCTTTCATCCTCGCTTGGGGGAGGGGGAACCGTACCCCCTTTGCTCCCGAAATTGTGGACCGCCCTGGCCAGCGTCAGGAGGGTCACCGTTTTTGCCTCGGCGCGCAACAAAACGGCGGCGCATTCGTTCAGCGTGCTGCCGGTGGTGCAGACATCGTCCACGAGCAGGATTTTCCGGCCCCGGATCCGCTCCGGGCGACGGACGGCGAAGGCTCCCCGAACGTTGGTCCTGCGGTCCTTTCGTCCCAGACCGACCTGCGGGTCCGTGCCGACCTCCCGCCGGAGACTCGAAAAATCCAGGGGGAGGGCGAACCGTTTGGCGATTTCCCGTCCCAGGATCACGGCCTGGTTGAATCCCCGGTTCCGGAGCCGTTTTTTGTGGAGCGGCACCGGCAGGATCAGGTCAAAGGCCTCCGGGGGCCAGGCCGAAGCGGCAAAATCGGCCATCATCCTTCCCAGGACCCGGCCGATCTCTGTTTTCCCCCGGTACTTGAAAAGGTGAATCGCCGCAAGGAGGGTCTTGTCGTAGACCCCGACGGAGCGCATGACGTCATAAGGCCTTGATGCGACGAGACATTCCCCGCAGAGATGGTCCTCCCCTGCCGTGCTGGGGAAAGGAATGCCGCAGCGGGGGCAGAGGGGCGAACGGATGAAGACGATCTCGGCCGTGCAGGGTGAACAGAAAGGGCGTGGGCCGTGTTCTTCCAGAAGCGCGCCGCAGGTGAGGCAGCGGGGCGGAAAGAGCAGATCGACGATCCCGGCCAGGATCTGGTGCAAGGCTACATTCCTTCGCTCAACGCCTTCAGGGAGACGGTCTCGTCGGGAACGGCCATCTGGGGCGCCTCCGACCAGAGCCTTTCGAGGTCATAGAAACCCCGGACGCTTTCCAGGAAGATGTGGATGATCACATCGTCATAATCCATCAGGACCCAGCTGCCCGTCGCTTCCCCCTCGACGCCCAGGGGCAGGATCCCTTGGCTTTTCAGATTCTCCTGAATGGCGCCGGCGACGGCCCGGACCTGCCGATCCGAGGTCCCGCTACAGATGATGAAATAGTCTGCAAAGGCGGAAATCTCGCTTACCTTGAGGATCTTGAGATCCTTGGCTTTCTTCTCCAGGGCCGCGTTTATGCACAGAAGCGCCCTTTCCCGTGATTCGTCCTTTTTTCGCTTCGCCAACCTTCCCCCTTTTCCTCTTCCTCTCGGGAACCCCAATTTTACCCGACGGATGTTTTTCCGCCCCTTCCTGCAAAGGAATAAGAAAGCGGAATCGCCTTTTTCTTTCAGTAGCATTAGCGGGCGGTCCCTGTCAATCATATCCTCCCGGGGGTGGCCGGGTCCCTTGGACATGCAGCGGCTCATGCCGTGCGATTTAAAGGTTTTTTGCTTCCGCCGCTCCTTTTTGTAGATCTTTGGTTGCCCGGACGATTTGCCCGTTGTGAAACCAAAAAGGTTATGGTAAACCGAGCGCAAATGCGAACTTAGGTGAGATGCCCATGGGAGAAATACTCGAAAAAGTGCAGGTTCACGTTCCCTACGCTCTCCTGCGGGAGAAGGTCCTGCCCATGGTGATCCGGGAAGGGATCAACCCGGAGATCGGCATCAGCCATCTCGATCTCGACCGTTTTTCGCAGGCCGATTTCCGGGAGACGGCGGAACGACTGCACGGGCACGGACTGTCCGTCACCTTTCATGCCCCCTTCCTGGACCTCCGTCCCGGGGCGATCGATCCCCAGATCCGGCAGGTGACCCTCGATCGGTTTCTCCGCGTCTTCGCGCTGATTCCCTGGTTTTCTCCCCGTTCCGTGGTCTGCCACCCCTCCTTCGACGAGCGGTACTATGTCTCCACCGGGGAAGCGCAGTGGCTGGAAAACAGCATCGAGACCTGGCGGCGCTTGCTCGCCGAGATCGGGGGAACGGAGACGATCATCGTCCTGGAAAACGTCTATGAACGTTCGCCCCGGCCCCTCCGGCAGCTCCTGTCGGCGCTCGCCTCGCCCCAGGCGCGGTTCTGCTTCGACACGGGGCACGCCAATGCCTTCGGGAATACGCCGGTTGCGGAATGGATCGAAAGTCTCGGGGAGTATCTGGGGGAGGTCCATCTCCACGACAACCATGGAGCGACCGACGAACACCTGCCGGTGGGCGAGGGGACCTTTCCCTTCCGGGAACTGATGACGCTCCTTCACCAAGGCCGGCGGACCCCCATCCTGACCCTCGAATCCCATTCGGACGAGAGTCTGAGGCGGATGCTGGAAAACCTCCGGACGATGAAGCTGCTGGAGAATTGGTGAGCCCTGGGCCTGCTCCGGCGGAAGACCGCCGCCGCTCACCTCCCTTCGGGAAAGAAAGACGGCGTCGGGGGGACTATTGGGGCGATTCGCCGGTGTCGGGTTTGGCGATCCGGGTGATCTTCACCTTCAGGATGGCTGTTTTGGTGACCTCTTCGAAGCTGAGGAGGAAGTCCTGCCATTCCATCTGCTCCCCCTTTTCGGGGAAACGTCCCAACCGGTCGAGGATCAGGCCGGCCAGCGTATAATAGGGGAGAAAGTCCCCCAAATCCACCCCCAGCAGCTCTTCGAGATCGTTGACGGGAATGAGCGCGTCCACCAGCAGGCTGCCGTCGGGAAGTTTCTGCACCCTCCGGGTGTCGCCCACGTCATGTTCGTCCTCGATCTCTCCGACCAGTTCCTCCAGCAGATCTTCCGTCGTGGCCAGACCGCTCAGGATGCCGTATTCATCGACGACGAGCGCCAGCTGGATCCTTTTGCGCTGCATCTCCTTGAGGAGACTGTTGATCTTCTTCCCTTCCGGGACGAAGAGCGGGTTGCGGACGATGCCGGCCAGGTCGAATTCCCCTTCCGTAAAGATCCGTCCCAGGAGGATGTCTTTGGTATGGACGAAACCGATGACATGGTCCAGATCGCCCCGGTAGACGGGATAACGGGTATAGAGATTTTCCCGAACCGTCCGGAGGATCTCGTCGCGGGGAAGTTCCAGGTTCAGGGCGACGATCCGGGTCCGGGGGACCATCACCTCCCGGACGCTGGTGTGGGTGAACTCGAAGATATTTTCGATGTAGCGGTGCTCGGTTTCGGTCAGGGCGCCGTTTTCGCTCCCCTCCGAGAGGACCTGCTGCACCTCCTCGCGGGTGACGAAGGCATGCTCGTCCGCAGGCTTGATCCCGAAAAGGGAAAGGACGGCCCGGTTGGAGAAGGTGAGAAACCGGACGGCGACGACGGCGATGACGGACAGCAGATGGATCGGCCGCGCGACGACCAGGGCGATGCGGTCGGCGTACTGCAAGCCGATGGTCTTCGGGGCCAGTTCGCCGAGGACCAGGAAAAGATAGGAAATTCCGGCCACGACGATGCCGATGGAGAGCGGTTCGGCGAAACGCTGGACGAGGGACAGGGGAATCGCCTGCAGCAACGGCGTGAGGTACTGGATAGCGGCGGCCCCGCCCACGGCCGAGGCCAGCGATCCGACGACGGTCACCCCGATCTGGACGGTGGCCAAAAAGCGGTGGGGATCCTTCTGGATCTTTTCCAGGAGCCTGGCCTGAGCATTGCCGGCGGTGGCCAGGCTGGAGATATGGCTCTTGCGGGCGGAAATGACGGCCAGTTCCGCTCCGGCAAAAAAGCCGTTGACCAGAATCAGGACCAGAACGATGAAAAATTCACGAAAAATCACTTCCACGACTGTCTACCTCCTTGGGGCACTGACGCCGGAGGGGTTTCCCTTCGGACTTTTTTGTTGAACGATTAATAGCTGAACCTCTTCGGATGGCTGCCGGCGTCGCGGGCCGCTGATCGCTGCCGGGCGGTCTGCCTCGCAGGGTCAGGGGGCAAAGCGGTTACGGTCGCCGCAGCAGATCCGGAAAATCACTCCCGTTTATGGTGGTGATGTCTTTTCACCAGCGCAAAAAGTTCGTCGTGGTAATAATAGGCCAGAAGTACGATCAGGGCGCTGCTCACCAGGATGGCCGTCATGGCGATCGGCTGGTTGTTCCGAGCGCAATGGCCGCTGATGGAGAGCATGAAGGTGCCCAAAAGACGCCCGGCCGTACAGATGGCCATAAAGGTCGTTACCTTCATATGGCTCAGCCCCACGATGTAGGAAAGGGCATCCTTGGGAAAGCCGGGAATGAGAAAGAGGATGAAGGTGATGAGCTTCCCGCGGTGTTCCATGAAACAATCGTATTTCTGGATGACCTGGGGGCTGAGCACCTTTTCCACAAAGGGCAGGCCGAGCCAACGGGCCAGGACAAAGGCGAGCCAGGAACCGATGGTCAGTCCGATGGTGGAATAGAGCGTGCCCAGGAAGGGGCCGTAGAGATATCCGCCGATGAAGCCGTTGACTTCCCCGGGAATCGGTGCCAGGATGACCTGCACGATCTGTAGGCCGATGAAGATCACCACCGAAAGGGGACCGAAAGAGTTGATGAAAGGGACGATTTTCCGGCGGCTGACGAAAAAGGCATAAAGATCGTATTGAAAAAAAAGAATCACGCCCGCCAGAAGGAGCAGGACCAGAAGCGTAATTTTGAGGACGGCCTTTCGGTTCATCGATCGGTGCTGGCATTTTTCTTTTTCCGGGTCACATGTCTTTGCCCCCGGCCCTTTTCGACACCTGTCTGGAAAGTGTGAAGCCCAAGGTAACAAAAGGGCGGGAGATTGTAAAGAAGGATATTCCAATGGTTGGAAACGGGGGGTGAGATGGCGGGGCTGCTGGTCGGTTTGATTGCCGGTGCTTTCGGCGGACTTTTGGGGGTGGGCGGCGGGGTGGTCATGGTCCCCCTGATGACGGAGTTGCTGAAATTCCGGCAGCAGGAGGCGCACGGGACGAGTCTGGTCGCCGTCGTTTTTACCGGGATCGTCGGGACGATCGTCTACCGGCTGCACGGTTCGGTGGACATGGCGACCGCGGCGGTCCTGATCGGTCTGGCGCTCCTGACGGTCCGCTGGGGCGCCAGGTACAGCTGCTGGCTTCCCGAATGGAAACTGAAGCGGTGGTTCGGCATTCTTCTGCTTTTCGTGACCGCCCTTCTGCTCCTGAAGCCCTTCCTGCCCCAAGGGGCGGAGGGACCGTTGCCCCTCGGGATTCACTGGGCCATCCTGGCCCTCTTGGGGGCGATCACCGGTTTCATTTCCGGGATGATGGGGGTGGGCGGCGGGATCTTCCTGGTGCCGATGCTGGTCCTTTGCGCCGGGATCGATCAGTATACCGCCCAGGGCACCTCCCTGCTGGTGATGATCCCGGGCTCGCTGGTCGGGGCCTGGACCTATTGGAAAGGGGGACAGATCCGGCCGGGCCGCCTGCCGGGGCTGTTGGTGGGGGTCGTCGCGGGGGTGTACGGCGGCGGAAGCGTGGCCCACCTTTTGCCGGCCAGGGAATTGCGCCTCGCCTTTGCGTTGCTCCTTGTCGTCACCGCCCTGCGTTACCTGAATGCAAAACCCGACCCGGCGGCGGCCTGTGCGCCGCCGAAAGGATCGGCTTGACGCCTCCCTGCCGGCAAAAGGGGTCTTGAAATATCGCCCGAACAGGTATAGGACAAGCCGACTGCTAACTTCATGGGAGGATCTGCTATGAATGTCCAACATAAAAAACTGAATGAATGGGTCGGGGAAGTGACGGCCATGTGTCGGCCCCAGTCCGTCTACTGGTGCGACGGCAGTAACGAGGAGTATGACCGGTTGATGCAGCAGATGGTGGCAGGCGGCATGGCCATCCCGCTTTTGAAACGGCCCAACAGTTTTCTCTTCCGGTCGCAGCCCAGCGATGTCGCCCGGGTCGAGGCGCGCACCTATGTCAGCACCGAGAAACAGGAAGACGCCGGTCCGACCAACAACTGGGTCGCCCCTGGCGAACTCAAGGCCACCATGAAGGGGCTTTACGCAGGCTGCATGCAGGGTCGCACCCTCTATGTGATCCCCTTCTCGATGGGACCCATCGACTCCCCGATCGCCAAGATCGGCGTCGAGATCACGGACAGCCCTTACGTGGTCTGCAACATGCACATCATGACCCGCGTGGGCACGAAAGTCATCGAAAAACTGGGCGCCGACGGCGAATTCGTCCCCTGTCTGCATTCCATCGGCGTGCCGCTCGCCCCGGGCGAAAAAGACAGTTCCTGGCCCTGCGCCCCCATGGAGAAGAAGTACATCAGCCATTTCCCCGAGGAGAACCTGATCTGGTCCTACGGCAGCGGCTACGGCGGCAACGCCCTGTTGGGAAAGAAATGCCTGGCCCTGCGGATCGCCTCGGCCATGGCGAAGCGCGAAGGCTGGATGGCCGAGCACATGCTGATCCTCCGACTGACGAATCCCGCCGGAAAGCAATACCATATCGCGGCCGCCTTTCCCTCGGCCTGCGGCAAGACCAACCTGGCGATGCTCACCCCGACGATCCCCGGCTGGAAGTGCGAGACCATCGGCGACGACATCGCCTGGATCAAGATCGGTCCCGACGGCCGGCCCTACGCCATCAATCCCGAAAGCGGCTTCTTCGGGGTGGCGCCGGGGACCTCCTACGAATCGAATCGGGCCGCCATGGAAACGGTCAAGAAAAATACCATCTTCACCAATACCGCCCTGACCGACGACGGGGACATCTGGTGGGAAGGGATGGACGGCGCCCCGCCGGCCCATGCCGTCGACTGGCAGGGCAAGGACTGGACGCCGGCGAGCCAGGAACCGGCGGCCCACGCCAACTCCCGGTTCACCGCCCCGGCCAGCCAGTGCCCGGTCATCTGTCCGGACTGGGAGAAACCGGAAGGGGTTCCCATCGACATCTTCATCTTCGGCGGCCGCCGCACCCGGGTCATGCCGCTCGTCCACGAGGCCACCAGCTGGGATCACGGCGTCTTCATGGGGGCGACCGCCTCTTCGGAAACGACGGCGGCCAACATCGGCGCCGTGGGGAATCTCCGGCGCGATCCCTTCGCCATGACCCCCTTCTGCGGCTACAATATGGCCGATTACTTCCAGCACTGGCTGGATATGGGCGACCGGCTGGGCAAGAACGCCCCGCGGATCTTCTACGTGAACTGGTTTAGGAAGAGCCCGGAAGGAAAATGGCTCTGGCCCGGTTTCGGCGACAACAGCCGCGTGCTCAAGTGGATGTGCGACCGGATCGAGGGCAAGGTCGGGGCCGTCGAGACCCCGATCGGCCTCATGCCCAAGGCGGGCGACATCGATCTTGCCGGCCTGCCCCTTCCTGCCGCCGACCTGGAGGAGCTGCTCCGCGTCGACAAGGAAGCCTGGAAGGCGGAGCTTACGGACATCGAAAATCATTTCAACAAATTCGGCGCCCGGCTTCCCGACCGGCTCCGCAAGCAGTTGGAGGCCCTCCGGAAACGGATGGGCTGATTTCTCCCGCTTCCCTTACGTAAGAAGCCCCCGTCCGGGTCGGACGGGGGCTTCTTGGCTTTGCGGAATCTTGCGGGGCCGGAAGCCCTCTCGGAGACGGCCTGTCCGAAGAATCTTTATTTCATTTCACCGGGCGTAATAGTTGATCAGGCAGCCGGCCAGGAGGATCTCCCGGTCGTCGGGGCTGAGTCCTTCCAGTTTCAATTCCAGCGGCGTCCGTTCGCCCCTGCGGATCAGGAAGGCGGAAATGGTTTCGACCCCTCCGCTCACGGCCCGGCGGATCCCCGGGACGTAGAGCAGGTCGTCCAGGCGCAGCCGCTCCGCATCCTCCTTGCCGACGATGAAGGGCAGCATCCCCCAGTTGATCAGGTTGCTCCGGTAGCGCTTCGTGGCGTATTCGACGGCGATGTTGGCCTGGCCGCCGAGGACCTTCTGGCACGAGGCCGCCTGTTCCCGGGCGGAACCGTCGCCGGGCTTGACGGCGAAGATGACGCTCCCCAGGCCGGTTTCCCTGATGAATCGGGCAAGTTCCTCCGGGGTCGGTTTCCCTCCCGGCCAGAAGTCGGCGAGGGCCGCCTCAAGATCTTCCGTGGGGCCCCCTTGGGCCAAAATCGCCAGACGGCGATTCTCCAACGCCTGGAAGGCCTTGGCGCGGCCCACATAGGCCGGGTCCTTGCGCGACAGGGTGAATTCGGCCATCTTCAGGGGGTTGGACCGGTAGGAGGAGGTTTCGCCCGAAGGGATCAGTTCGTCCGTGGTCGTGACCGGGTCGCGGATCAGCGCCGTCACCTTGAGGAGCAGGTTCTCGGGCAGGGGTTGCATCCGCGGCCAGTCGGCGATATTGGGACCGAAGCACAATCCCTCTTCGGGATGGGCCTGGCCGAAGCCCTGATAGACGCGGCGGGCGTAAACCTGGGGGTCGAAGCGGTAGGGCGCCGTGGCTTCCTCCGTAAGGCCCAGTTCCGTGGCCGGGGTCAGCAGGCCGCCGTTGAGGGCCGTCGCGGCGATCGAGCGGGCATCCATCAGGCCGACGGAGGCCAACTGGTCGTTGGCCGGTTTCGACCCTTCCCGGTTGGGGAAGTTCCGGGTCGCATGGCGGATGGAAAAACCGTTGTTGATCGGTGTTTCCGTGGCCCCGAAGCAGGGGCCGCAGAAGGCGGTGCGGATGACGGTTCCCGCATCCACGAGTTTGGCGATCGACCCGTTGCGGATGAGCTCCAGATAGACCGGCTGACTCGCCGGAAAGACGGTCAGGGCAAAGGCGCCGTCACCGATGGATTTGCCGTCCATCATCCCGGCCATGGCGACGATGTTGGCAAAGGTGCCGCCGGCGCAGCCCGAGACGGACCCCTGGTCGGCCTTGAGACGGCCATTGACGAGTTTGTCGGTGAGGTGCAGCGCCAGGTTGGGGTTTTCGATCTGTTTTTTGGTTTCGACCTCCACTTGATGGAGGATATCGCGGCCGTTCCGGTTCAGTTCCGCGATGGGCCAGACGTTGCTGGGGTGGAAGGGCAGGGCGATCATCGGCTCCACCCGGTCCAGATCCACGGTGACGACGCCATCGTACCAGGCGACCTCTGCGGGCGCGAGGCGCCGATAGTCCTCCGGGCGTCCGTGGGTCTTGTACCAGCCCTCCACCTGTTCATCGGTTTCCCAGATCGACGAGAGGCAGGCGGACTCGGTGGTCATCGTGTCGATCCCGTTGCGATAATCGATGGGCAGGCAGGCAATGCCGGGACCGATGAATTCGAGGACCTTGTTTTTCACATAGCCGTTCGGAAAGACGGCTCCGATGAGGGCCAGCGCGACGTCCTGGGGCCCCACGCCCGGGGCCGGCCGTCCCTTCAGGTAAACGGCGATCACCTCCGGACTGGTCAACTCATAGGGCTTCTTCAGAAGCTGCTTGGCGATTTCCGGGCCTCCCTCGCCGATCCCCATCGTTCCCAGGGCGCCGTAGCGGGTGTGGCTGTCGGAAGCCAGGATCATCCTGCCGCCGCCGGCCATCATCTCCCGCAGATACTGGTGGATGACCGCCTGGTGGGCGGGAACGAAGATGCCGCCGTACTTGCGCGCCGCCGAAAGGCCGAAGAGATGGTCGTCGGCGTTGATGGTGCCGCCCACGGCGCAGAGGCTGTTGTGGCAGTTGGTCAGGACGTAGGGGACGGGAAATTCGGTTAGACCGCCGCCGGCCCGGGCCGTCTGGATGATTCCCACGTAGGTGATGTCGTGGGAGGCCAGCGAGTCGAAGCGGATCTTCAACTGGCGCTCGTCCTGCGATTCGTTATGGCCGGCGAGAATTCGGTAGGCCATGGTCCCGGTCCGGGCCTGCTTGCTGTCCGGCGCCGGTCCCGCCAGCGGCGCCAGGCCGGCTTTTGCCAGCCGTTGATTGATCTGATCCGGGCTCAGCCGGTCTGCTTCCTCGATGACCAGGCGGCCCTGCAATACGAACGCCCCTCGATCCGATAATGTGACCATGGAAATCCTCCCTCGGTTGATTGAAATGGTTCTTTTCCCTTATCCGATTCCGGGCGGAGATTCAAGTCCGTTCAGAAATCGGTACTGGATGAGGTGTCGATGGGATGGCAAGCCAGAAGCGGAGCGTCGGTGGTGAAAAGAGGGGACCGGCGGTCCGGTCCCCTCGGGTAAGTCAGTGGGCCTCTTCCATCGCCCCGGCAATGTACATCATGGCCAGGAGCATGAAGACGAGGGTCTGGATGCAGGAGGTGAAGATCATCAGGGCGAAGACCGGCAGGGGGACGAGCAGCGGAACCAGGAGCAGGACCACCCCCAGGACGATGTCCTCCCCCATGATATTCCCGAAGAGCCGGACGGAAAGGGAGAGGGGACGGGAGAGATGGCTGATGATCTCGATCGGCAGCATGAGCGGGGTGAGCCACCAGACGGGTCCCATGAACTGTTTGATGTATTTCATTCCGTGGATCTTGATCCCGACGATGTGGGTCATGGCGAAGACCACGATGGCCATCGAGACGGTCGTGTTGAGGTTGGCCGTCGGCGATTCGAAGCCGGGGATGAGCCCCAGGAGGTTCGAGGTGAGGATGTAGAGTCCCAGGGTCGCGATGAGGGGAAAGAACTTCCGCCCCTGGGGGCCCATGGTGTCGGTCAGCAGGGCATCGAACCCGCCGATGATCACCTCCATGACATTCTGGAATCCGCCGGGAAGGAGCCGGATCCGCCGGGTCGCCAAAAAGGAAACCAAGGCCAGTGCGGCCATGACGAACCAGGTGTAGGCGACGACGACGAGATGATGCTCATGAAGCCAATGGGTTTCGAAAAAAAGCAAGGGTTCCATCTACGATCCGACCTCCTCAAGGCGGTTTTTTTTGGATAGCACCAAAACGGTGGTAAGGATAATGTTCAAAACGACAATGGAAAGACCGATGACCAGGCCGATCACATCGACGAGCGCCTGGGAAATCACCCAGTACAGGATAAGGGCGGTCAGGACCAGGCGCAGGTAATAGCGGACCATGAGCGCGGCCTTGGCCCGGTGCAGATGCTTGGAAAAAACGCTCCGCAGATTGCGGTAAAGCCCGTGGAAATTCAAGATGCTGATCAGTCCGCCGCAGAGAACCCCGAGGCTGAAGCGCGGGGACCGGAGCAACAGGCTGAGGACCACCAATAGGGCCAGGAGGATGACATTCGTCCACTCAAGCCTTTTTTGGAGGGGGTCTTTTTCTGTGAGGTTCACTTTTTACACACGTGATGATCGGTTTATCGTCCATGAAATACTTCTTGATCAGGACGTACAGGTTCCTGAAACCGGCCACGATGCCTACCAAAAGCAGAAGAAGAGTGAAATAGGGCTCGGTTCCCAGCTTCCGGTCCAGCCAGGCGCCCAAGAAAAGGCATCCGAATATGGCCAAAACCATCGCGATGCCGATGCTGCTGGCATATGCCATCTGGATCGCGGCCTGTTTCGACTCCTTGTCCATCGAGCGCCTCATAGCATAGAGAGCGTTGCAAAGTCAATTGAAAAGAAGCCCGGAAGCGCCGGTGGGCGCTGCTCGGAAGCGTCTGGCGGCTTGCCGCGTCCCATTCATCTGTGTCGGCCGATCAGTCCCGGGGGCAGCGGTAGTACTCTCGGTACCAGGCGACAAAGCGGCCGATTCCCGTTGCGAGCGGGGTTTGGGGGGCAAAGCCCGTGTCGGCCCTGAGCGCCTCGACGTCCGCAAAGGTGGCCGGCACGTCCCCCGCCTGCATGGGAAGGAAGTTCTTTTTCGCCTTCCGGCCGAGATGGCCTTCCAGGATCGAGATGAAATCCATGAGCGCGGCGGGTTGATGGTTGCCGATATTGTAGATCCGGTAGGGGGCGAAACTGGTCGCCGGATCGGGGCAATCCCCGTTCCAGGCGGCGTCCGGCGCGGGAGGGCGCGCCATGACCCGGGTGACGCCTTCCACGATGTCGTCGATATAGGTGAAATCCCGTTTCATTTGCCCTTCGTTGAAGATGTCGATCGGCCGGTCTTCCAGGATGGCCCGGGTGAAGAGGAAAAGGGCCATGTCGGGCCGGCCCCAGGGGCCGTAGACGGTGAAGAAACGCAGTCCCGTGCAGGGCAGGGCGTAGAGCGCGGCGTAGGAGTGGGCCATCAGCTCGTTCGCCTTCTTGGTGGCGGCGTAGAGGCTGACGGGATGGTCCACGTTGTCGTGGACCGAAAAGGGCATCCGGGTGTTGCCCCCGTAGACCGAACTGGAGGAGGCGAAGACGAGGTGGCGAACCTGATGGCGGCGGCATCCCTCCAGGACATTCATGAAACCCACCAGGTTGCTGTCCACGTAGGCATGGGGGTTTTCGAGGGAATAGCGGACGCCCGCCTGGGCGGCGAGATGGACGACGATCTCGGGCTTCTCGGCCGCAAAGAGGGCCTCCATGGCCTGGCGGTCCGCAAGCTCCGCCCGGACGAAACGGAACCGAGGGTCCTTCTCCAGGAGTGCCAGACGCGATTCCTTGAGCGTCACGTCGTAGTAGCTGTTCAGGTTGTCCAGGCCGACCACGCTCTCGCCACGCTTCATCAGCAGTTGCGAAAGGTGGAATCCGATAAAGCCGGCCGCGCCGGTGACGAGAATTTTTCGCATCCGATTTCCTTGGGTGACCATGCCGCTGTTCAGGCTGCCATCCGGTCGAAATGATCCGGAGGCCCTGGGCCGCAACGGCGATTTTAGAGAGTACTACAAAGTTTTAAGAACCCTTTCGCAGGCCTCCAGGGTCCGGGCGAGCTCCACATCTCCATGGGCGAAGGAGAGAAAGGCCGCTTCGAACTGCGATGGCGCAAGATAGACCCCCGCGGCCAGCATCCCCTGGAAGAAACGGGCATAGAACTGGGTGTCGCTTCCGGAAGCCGACGCGAAATCGGTCACCTCGCCGGCGGTGCAAAAGAGGGTGAAGAGGGAGCCGACGCGGTTGATCCGGACGGGAATCCCCTTTTGCGAAAAGAGGTCCCGGTAGCCGTTGCAGAGCGCCTCTGCCCTTTGACCCAGTGCCTGATAGGAATTGCCTTTGAGAATATCCAGGGTGGCGATGCCGGCGGCCATGGCCACGGGATTGCCCGACAGGGTCCCTGCCTGATAGACGGGCCCCGTGGGAGCCAGCTGTTCCATGACGTCCCGGCGGCCGCCCAGGGCGCCGACGGGCAGACCGCCGCCGATGATCTTGCCGAGGCAGGTGAGGTCGGGGGCGATGCCGGCGAGGTTCTGCCAGCCGCCGTAGGCGACGCGAAAACCGGTGATCACCTCGTCGAAGATCAAAAGGGCGCCGTACTCGCGGGTCAGCTCGCGCAACTCCTCCAGGAAGCCCGGCCGGGGGGCGACGACGCCCATATTGCCGGCCACGGGTTCGACGATGATGCAGGCGATGTCCGCACCGTGCTGCCGCAGGGCTTCCCGGACCGTTTCGCTATCGTTGTAGGGCAAAGAGAGGGTCAGTTCGGCCAGTTGCCTGGGGATGCCCGGGCTGCCGGGGATTCCCAGGGTGGCCACGCCCGACCCCGCCTTGACGAGGAGCGAATCGGCATGGCCGTGGTAACAGCCGGTGAATTTGATGATCTTGTCCCGTCCCGTAAAGCCGCGGGCGAGGCGGATGGCCGTCATCGTCGCTTCGGTCCCGGAGCTGACGGTGCGGACCATTTCGACGGAGGGAAAGGCCTCGGTGATCCTCCGGGCCATGGCGATCTCCAGCTCCGTCGGCGCGCCGTAACTGGTTCCCCGTCCCGCCGCTTCCCGAATGGCCGCGACGACCTGCGGGTGGCTGTGGCCCAGGATCATCGGTCCCCAGGAACCGACATAGTCGATGTACACCTTTCCTTCCGCATCGGTGATCGTCGCTCCTTGGGCCTCGCGGATGAAACGGGGGGCTCCCCCGACGGAGCGAAAGGCCCGCACGGGACTGTTGACCCCGCCGGGGATGAGCTTTTGCGCCTCGGCAAACAGATCCTGATTATCCATCTCAAAAATACTCCATGCTGATTTTTTTGAATTCCTCGCTGCTGCGCAGGACCTTGAAATCGGCGCCCTCTGCAACGGCCGCGATTTCCCGGAGGCGGGCGGCATCGGCCTCTTCGTGAAAATGGACCATCGTAAAGAGGGTGTATTTCCCCTCGAAGGCGGGGAGCCGCTCATAGCAATGGGTGATCTCGGGAAAACGGGCCAGCCGCTCTCCCACTGCCGCGCACTGTGCCGGGGGGACGGCCCAGAGGACCATGACGTTGTGGCGATAACCGGCCAGCTGATGTCGGGCGATGGCGCCGAACTTGCGGATGACGCCCCGCTCCCGGAGTCCGTCGGCGATCGCCAGGACCTCCGCTTCGGAAAGCCCGATCTCTGCGCCGATCCGGGCGAAAGGGCGATCCGTGAGGGTCAGATCCGCCAGTCGCCGGGCCACTGCGACTTCCGTGGCCGTCAGTGCCGCGGCCGCGGCGCCTGTTCTGTCATCTTTTTTGTGTGTCGGCATGGGCAGGCAACCTTAGGAGCTGATTCATGTTCGTTTCTATACCACAAACCGTCGAGAGGCTGCCAAATATTTCTTGACAACCATTCCCCTTGCCGTTAAACCTTTGCAAAAGGGCGAAGTTGTACCTTCTTCCCTGCGCGGAAGAGCCCTGGGAAGAAGGGATGTTGGAAAAGAAAGGGGGGTGGCTTTTTCTCGGAGTCCGAGAGCAATCAATCAAATTCAAGGAGGTTCATGATGAAAGAAAAATGGAGTACAGGTGTGTTTGTGACGCTTTCGATCCTGTTGTCGGCCTCTCTGGCCGCGGCAGCCGAGGCAGTCGCTCCGGGGTCTTCGGTGGATTACACGAAGGCCATTGTCGTCGGTTGCAGTCTTCTCGCCGTCGGCATCGCCATGGGTCTGGGGACCATTGGAACCGGCGTGGGGATGGGGCACGGCCTGAGCGGCGCCACGAATGCCGTTGGCCGCAATCCCGATGCTCAGGGAAAAATCCTGCTCACCATGATGGTGGGCTTGGCCATGATCGAATCCCTGGCGATCTACGCCCTGGTCGTCGCGCTGGTCTTGCTCTATGCCAATCCGCTGATCAAAGTGATCGGCCTCTAGTCTTTACGGTATCATAAAAAGAGGGGAGGGGAAGCGCTACCACGACTTTCACTCCCTTTTTTTTATCTACAGAACGCCGATCCCTCCCGGAACGTCCCCAGCGTTTTAATGTCCTAACACCTTTCTGGCAATGAAGCATGCGGTCCGCCATGCCGTTCAAAGCGGAGAGTTTTGCCGATGACTCCTGTTCTGTGAGGTGAATCACAGTTTAGGTGTGAAATGATTCACACATGCCGCCGAGTGACCCTTGACAGACCCTCCCGAATGTAAATAAATAGCCCGCGTAACCGGTTAGCTCTCGGTTGGCCCTCAGGGGTTCGCTTTTTTAAGCCAACCGACCTTATTTCCTATACCCTATTGCAACAGGAGAACGCGCATGTCACTGACAAAAATTAATTTGGTGGAGAAAATCTGCGATGAAGTCGGGATGTCGAAAAAGGAAGCCATGAGCGTCGTCGACAGCCTCTTCGAAATCATGAAAGACGAATTATCCACCGGAAAGCCGGTCATGATTTCCGGATTCGGGAAATGGTCCGTAAAAAGCAAGCGGTCGCGAATCGGTCGAAACCCCCAGACCGGTGAATCGATTACCGTGGCGGCCCGCAACGTGCTCGTCTTCAAGCTGTCGAATGTGATGAGGAATGCCGTCAACTCCGCTGATTGACGGGAACCGACTTCCGAAATTTTCCCTCTGAAAGCCAACCAGGGGCCTGAGCCTTCGCCGAATGGCCCTCTGCAACGATCTCATCAGCAAGGAATGACCGGGCCGCTTCCCTGTCCGGGGCAAGGGGAACCATGCCCCGAAGGGCAGCGGATTCTGCTCGGTGTCTGGAGTCCTTCCGGCACCAGGAGAGCGGGTTTATTCCCTGTCCGGACCGTTTCCCTGTCCGGCGGCAGAGGCGGGGCGTCGCCGGCGTCGCCGCCTTTTTTTTCGCTGTCGCGCCGGGGGGGCCTCCCCGGCCGGTTCCGCCGCGAGGGCGGCCGGTGCGTTCGCCAGAAAAGCTTCCCACCATTTGAGGGGACTCCGGTTTTCCTGTCTCGTTCCCGCCGTGAGCAGCAGGTAGGTCATGGCTTCCGCGAAGTCGGGCCTGCGGATCATGGCCGTGGGGCGGCGGGGCGGCATGCGGTGCAGCGAGGGCTGAAAGGCCAGGATGCCCCGGAGCCGGCCGCCGATGCGCACGGGAATGGTGACGGTCTGGCAGATCTCTTTCATGAACTGGGCGCAGGCGGCGTCCAGCGCCTGAAGATGAGGAATCCCGTCGCGCTGCCGTTCCAGGGCTTCTTCCTCCAGCCGGGGACCGAAGAGCGCCGCCAGGAAGAGCGCCGGGGAGGGCGATGTGTCGCCCAGGACCAGCCGATCGAGCGCGGCGAGATTGGCCTCGACAAAGGTCCGCCGGACGTCGCTTCCCTGTAGCCAATGACCCAAGCCGGGGAAAAGGGCGGCGAGCAGGCCGCTGCGGCCCAGAAGTCCGAAGACCGGTCGGGCGGAGCCCTTGAGGAACAGTTTCAGGATCTCCTCATAGAGCCTCGCCGGTGCGGCCCGGGAGATGGTGGACGAAAGGCCGCAGAGGACCTCCCAGGTGGCCGGTTCGATGGCGAGGTCATGGGAGGCGGAAAAACGGACGGCGCGGATCATCCGCACCGGATCTTCCGTAAAACGCACATAGGGGTCGCCGATCGGACGAATGATCCGCTGTTGGAGATCTTCCAGACCGCCGGTGTAGTCGATGATCGTAAAGTCGGCGATGTTGTAGGCCAGGGCGTTGATCGTGAAGTCGCGACGGAGGGCGTCTTCCTCCGGGGTGCCGAAGACGTTGTCGCGCAGCACCATCCCTTCGTCGTCCTTCAGGTGGCGGGGGGGGCGGTGCTCGTCGCCCGTCTCCTCCTGGATTTCTTCCTCTTCGGGAGGGGCCAGGGCGCGGAAGGTGGAAACTTCCAGGATCTCGTCCTGAAAATGGAGATGGGCCAACCGGAAACGGCGACCGACCAGCCGGCAGTTGCGAAAGAGCCGTTTGATCTGCGTGGGCGTGGCGTCCGTGGCGATGTCGAAGTCCTTGGGGGTCCTCTCCAGCAGCAGATCGCGGACGCAGCCGCCGACCAGATAGGCGATGAAGCCGTTCTCGTGGAGCCGGTAGAGCGTGCGCAGGGTGTTGGGGCTCACCTGCTTGCGGGAGATATTGTGTTCCTCTCTGGTCATGATACGTAGCGGCATGGCGCGCACCATAGCACACCGGTCCGAAAATGCAAGGCTCTGGGAACTTGGCGCTATCTTTTTTTAAAAAACCGCTCCAGCAGGGTGTTGAAAACCAATTTGCTTTGCAGGCTGTTCAAAAACGGTTAGGTGCAAGGCGCGCAAAACCTGAGGAATGAGGCGTACTGTTCGTACGCCGCAGTGACGAAGGTTGCAGCGCAACGCAGCAGATGAACGGTTTTCAACAGCCTGCTAGAGAAGCGACGGTTCCAGCCGGTCGATGCGGAACTGAAGCAGAAGATCGATAAACGGCTGCTTCTGGAGGGGATTTTCGGAAAAGCGGAAAAGATGACCCGGGCAGTCGCAATCGGAAGCGCCGAAGGCCTCGACCGTATCATCGGCGATGGCCCTCACGGCCTGGGCCAGCGCATGCTCCAGCGGTGCGCTGGACCGGATGGGGATGGCGACGCGTCGGTCGGCGTGCACCTTGAGATAATCGATATGCCAGTGCCGGGTCGACTGGTTCCGGAGATGCCGCTCCAGGCGCTTGGCCAGGGCGCGCCGGGCCGATCCCACGTAGAGATAATAGCCGGCGGAAAAGGGAAGCGCGCCCAGGCTCCCCACCGGCACCGTCACGGCCCGGGGAAGGTGGAGCAAAAGAAAGTAGCAGCCCGAATCCTTTGCCTCCTTGGCGAGGGTCTCCCAGGGGATGACCGCCTCCCGGACCCCGGGGGCGAGGGTGAAGTCGGACCGCCAGGAAAGCGCGACCGCCTTGATGAGGAGGTCCTCCCGGCATTCGGCGAAGGTCCGGGCGAATGCCGGGTCGGTGTGGTAATCGGGGAGGAAGAAGCGGGCCTTTGGCCAGTGGATCAAAAACAGGACCCCGCAGGCGGTGCCCCGGCGATTCAGGGCGGACAGCTCCTCCAGGTGCCTTTTCCCCCGGGCCGTGACGGCGTCGGGGAACATGGCGATCGACCCGTTGCCGACCAGGGTGCAGGACTTGACCTCCAGGTAGAAAGGTTTGCCGTCCCGTTCCAGGAGAAAATCGAAACGGCTGTTTCCCATCTTCACCTCGGCCCGGATGAGGGTCGTCTCTTCCAGGCCGGGGATCCTCTTTTGCCTAAGCAGCGCGGCGGCGACCGTATTGTTGGCGTGGGTATGGAGAAGCAGGGGGATTCCCTCCCGCTCCACGGCCACGGCCGTGTGGTTGAGGGCGCCCGCTCCGCCCGGTCGCTTTTTTTCCAGATAGACGATCCGTCCGGGCAGGAGCAGTTCCCAGAGCCGGCCCGGGTTCGGCAGATAGGCGTCCAGCACCCCTTCCTCGGTGGCGCATTGGATGACGAACCGGTTGGGACGGCCGATAAAGACCCCCTTGCGAAGACCGGTGAAAAGGGGGGTGTCGAAGAGCGACGGATCTCTCATATCGGCCGGTTCGGGAGCGAATCCGGAGCGGAACCGACGCCGGCCGGCGCCGGCCCGGCCAATTTCGTGGCGGTGGCCTTGAAAAAGGTGTAGCAAAAGACGCCGTCGGGCTCGGTGGTCCGGTAGAGATCGGCAATGCCTTGGTCGATCCGGGCGGGATCGCTCAGTCCGGCCGCGACCGCCGCATTTCTGATCCCCTCGATCATGGCGGTGAAGGTCCTTTTGATGAATCCCTCCACCCATTCCGGACGGCTCGCATCCACATAGACCATCCGGGGCGAGACCTTCAGGTCCGCAAAACCGGCGCTCTTGAGCAGCGGGAAGAGCGATCGGCCGATCAGGGCGTTTCCCCCGGCCCGCCTCTGCAACTCGACCTGGCATTGAATCGCCTGCCTTGCCGCTTCGCTTTCGGGATGAAAACAGGTCGAGCCGTGGTCCCCTTCGATGACCGTCACGGTGCCGCCCGGTTTGAGCAACTTCTTGAGGGCCAGGAGCGCGGCGACCGGATCGGCCAGGTGTTCGAGGACGAAACAGATGAAAAGATGGTCGAAGGACTCGGGTGCGCAGGGGAGCGCAAAGAGGTCGCCCTGCCGGAAGGTGACGTTCGTCAGCCCCGCGGCGGAGACTTCCCTTTGGGCCTGGGCCAATGAAGTCTCCGAAATGTCCACGGCGGTGATGTGCGCGCCGGGACTGTTGCGCGCCAGGGTCACGGTTTGGGCGCCGACGCCGCAACCGGCTTCCAGGACCAGCGCGCCCGGCGGATAAGCCGTGTCGGCGTGGAGCAATTCCACGAGGGTTTCGGCCTGGTCCTGGAGTCGCGCGCTTTCCCGGCGGTCGTATCCGTGGATGTACGGGATGGTCATCGCTGCTTTCCTTTCTCCTATCCGCTTTCTGAGGTCCGGCGCTGCGCAAGGGTGTCAGAAGGGGCCGACTCTGTCAAACGAAAAAACGACTTGAGTTCGGCAGCGGCAGTGGACAGAAGGGAAGGGAGAGTCCGCAGGAGGCGGCAGGGCGTGAAAAGGATTGACCCTGCGGGGCAGCCTACGGTACATTGGCGGCGCCGCGGAGCGGCAGGCGGTGATCGGCGGCCTTCGGGAAGCCAGCCGGCAGCGCGGTAAAGAGCCGGGGCCGCCCGGATCGGGAAGGGATCGAGAAGCGATGGACAGTTCGGGGAGCGATCAAGATGGGATGCCGCCGTATAGGGTCAGGACGTCGCTGCGGGCCATCCATGTCCGGCTACAGGTTTCGCCTGCCGAGGGACTGACGGTGATCGTCCCCCGGGGGTTCGATCTGAACCGCCTGCCCGCGATCGTGGAGAAAAAGAAAACCTGGGTGGAAACCCATCTTCGGCGTTTCGCCGCTGCCGCCAAGAGCAGATCCGCGGATCCTCCGGCGCTTCCGGAGACCATCGCGCTTGCGGCCCTTGGCGAGTCCTGGCAGGTGGAGTACCGGCCGGCGAAAACGGCCCGGGTGGGGGTGCGTTCCGCTGAGCCGGGGCGGCTTGTCGTCTACGGGGCCGTCGACCGCCCGAGCGCCTGCCTTGCGGCGCTGAAACTATGGCTGCGGGGCCGGACGCGGGAAACGCTGGTTCCGCAACTGATCCATCTTGCCGACTCCCATGGCTTCAAATTCCGCGAGGCCGTTGTCCGGGGGCAGAAGACGCGCTGGGCGAGCTGCTCGGCGAGAGGCACGATCAGTCTCAGCTACAAACTCCTCTTTCTGGAAAACGAAGCCGTCCGGTCCGTCTTGCTGCACGAGCTGTGTCATACGGTGGTCATGGACCATTCCCCCCGCTTCTGGGCGCTCTTGACCCGCTTCGAACCGGAATGCAAAGCCATCCGGAAAGGGATGCGCGGCGCCGAAAGACGGGTGCCCGCCTGGGCGGAAGGGTAGTCGGCCGCGCCCCGCTTCCGCATCACGGGACTCGCGTTTCCGGAACGTCAGTTGGCCGGTTTTTCTTTGGCGGGCGCTTTGACCATGACGGCCAGATTGTCTCGGTGGATGACCTCGTCGTAATCCTTGCGGCCCAGGACCTGCTCGATCTTGCCGGTCTTGAGCCCCATGATCTTGCGGACCTCTTCGGAAGAGTAATTGACCAGCCCCTTGGCGAGCTGATTGCCTTCGCCATCGACGCAGGTGACCGGATCGCCGAGTTCGAACTCCCCTTCGACGGCCGTCACGCCCGAGGGAAGGAGGCTCTTGCCTTCTTCGACGATGGCCGTTTTGGCCCCCGCATCGATGACGATCCGTCCTCTCGACCTTAAAGTGAAGGCAATCCAGTACTTCCGACTGTTCAGGTGCTCCGCCATGGGCAAAAAGAGGGTGCCCGTTTCCTTGCCGTCCATGATCTCCTGGAGCACCCCCAGGCGCCGCCCCGGGGCGATGACATAGGGGATGCCGAAGGCGGTGACCTTTTTGGCGGCCAGGACCTTGCTTTTCATGCCGCCCGTGCCGACCGAGGTGCCCTCTTCGGTGGCGCAGGTTTCGATCTCCTCGGTGCATTCCGTCACCAGGGGAATGAGTTTCGCCTTTTTGCCCTCCGAGGGATTCCGGTCGTAGAGGCCGTCGGTGCTCGTCAGGTTGATCACCAGATGGGCCTCGCAGATGTTGGCCATCATGGCGGCGAGATGGTCGTTGTCGCCGAATTTGATCTCGTCGACGGCGACCGTATCGTTTTCGTTGATGACCGTGATCACTCCCCATTCCAGCAAGGTGAACAGGGTGTTGCGGATGTTCAGGAAGCGCTTCCGGTCCGTGATGTCGCTCATGGTCAAAAGGACCTGACCGACGAAAAGACCGTGTTTCCCGAAGGCGTTGGAATAGACGCGCATCAGCCGCCCTTGGCCGACCGCCGCCGCCGCCTGTTTCTGGGGGATGCTCTTGAGCTTGCCTTCGATGCCCAGCCGGTGCTTGCCCGAGGCGATGGCGCCCGAACTGACCAGAACGACCTGGTAGCCCCGTTCTTTCAAGGTGGCGATATCGCCCACCAGCTGTTCGATAACGGTCAGATCCAGGCCATCCTCGCCCGTCAGGACGGCGCTGCCGACCTTGACGAGGATCCTGCGGACGTTGGCGAGAGTCTCTTTGCGTGTGGCGGTCATGTCTCCTCCGGTGACTCCTCCTCGTGGAACTCCCCGACAGGGGGACGATGCGGCGGAATCAGGGCGATCAGCGCCCGGAGGACCTCCGGGATGCCTTCCCCCGTGGCTGCTGAAAAGGTGAGTAATTGTATCCCCTTTTGGGCGAAGATGTCTATGTCCTTTTTGAGTTTCTCCCGGGTTTCCGCAAGATCGAGCTTGCCGACGGCGACGACCTGCTTTTTTTGCAGCATCTCGGGACTGAAAAGGCCGAGTTCCCGGTTGATCAATTCATAGTCGTGCCAGGCGCCCTGCGATGCTTCCGCTGAAATATCGATGATATGGAGCAGAACCGAGGTGCGTTCCACATGGCGGAGAAACTGCATCCCCATCCCGAGCCCGGCGTGCGCCCCTTCGATCAGCCCCGGGATGTCGGCGATGACGAAGGATTCTCCGTCGCCGTACTGGACGACGCCGAGGTGGGGCGTAAGGGTCGTGAAGGGGTAGTCGGCGATCTTGGGCCGGGCGGCCGACACCCGGGAAATGAAGGTCGATTTGCCCACATTGGGAAGGCCGATGATCCCCACGTCGGCCAGGAGCTTGAGCTCCAGGGTGATCCATTTCTCCTCGCCGGGGATGCCGGGCTGGGCGAAACGGGGCACCTGCCGGGTCGCCGTGGCGAATCGGGCGTTGCCGCGGCCGCCCATGCCGCCCTTGGCGACGATGAAGGAGGCGCCGTCGGCGTTCAAGTCGGCCAGAAACTCCCCGGTTTCGGCGCTGCGGATAATGGTTCCCACCGGGACGACGATGGTTACGTCTTCGGAGTCCCGTCCCGTCCGTTTGGCCCCCTCGCCGTGGCCGCCGTGTTTGGCCAGGTAATGCTGGCGGAACTTCAAATCGATCAGCGTCCTGCGGCTCGATGACGCCTTGAGCACCACGTCGCCGCCGTGGCCGCCGTCGCCCCCGTTGGGGCCTCCGTGAGGGACGAACTTCTCCCTCCGGAAACTGACGCAACCGCGTCCGCCGTCTCCCGCCTTGACGTAGATTTTTGCCTCGTCGATAAATTTCATTGCTTTGTCTTGAGCCTTTTCACGGGGAGAGGACGGCGAAGGAAAATACACCGCCGGTGCACAGACAACCGGCGGTCGTTCTGCGGGAAGATGCCGCTGAAGGCGGCCTCAATGGGAGATGAGGACTTAAGTCCAGAAGGAACGGGCGGTGTTAAATCTTGCGTACGTCCGCGGCGGCCTGCCCCTTTTGGTCCTGCTTGATCGCGAATTCGACTCGGTCGCCTTCGGCCAAGCTGCGGAACCCCTCGGCGACGATGGCGCTGTGATGGACAAACACGTCCTGTCCCGAATCGCGGGAGATGAAGCCGTAACCCTTCTTGTCGTTAAACCACTTGACAACCCCGGTTTCGCGTCCGATCTCGTCCATTTCTCCGACTCCTCGTTATGGTTAGGAAAAAATCCCTACGCGGCTGCGTAGACACTGATCTTCTTCCGCTTCTTGCCGAGTCTTTCGAATTTTACGACGCCTTCGATCTTCGAGAAAATAGTATAGTCCTTGCCCAGGCCGACATTCAGGCCGGGATGAAAGACGGTTCCTACCTGACGGACGATAATGGAGCCGGCGCTGATCTTTTCGCCGCCGAAAACCTTGACGCCCCTCCGCTGGGAGTTGCTGTCTCTACCGTTCCGGGAGCTTCCCTGTCCTTTTTTGTGTGCCATCGCGCCCTCCGCTTAAATGGTGATTTCTTTGATTTTCATACTGGTCAACAGCTGGCGGTGACCGTTCTTCTTGCTGAACCCCTTGCGCTTTTTCATCTTGAAGACGATAAGCTTGGGACCCTTGGTCTGGGCAATGATTTCGCCCGTCACTTTCGCGCCTGCGACGATCGGCCTGCCGATTTGGACATCTCCCTCTTTTTCGACCATCAGGACCTGATCGAAAACAACCGCATCGCCTTTGTCGCCGGTGATCTTCTCGATGGCGATCACGTCTCCGACCGAGACCCGATGCTGCTTGCCGCCTGTTTTGATGACTGCATACATGGCTTATATCATCCTTTTACCTGGAAATTTTTTGACTTTGCACCATAACGAAAAGCGGATGCCTTTGTCAATAGATTTTTATGAGGGGTCCTGCAAAATTATTTCCCGGGCGGTTCCGCCGGCGTGGGCGGCAAAAAGGGCGGCGGTCTTCAGGATCCGCACCTCCTGGAGCGCCTCGCTGGTCAGCCCAAGGACGCCGGAAAGGATTTCCGTCGGGCGGACGGTCCCGCGGGGGCTCATGTGGGCGGAGAGCCGAATCCGCAAGCCGGCGCGGTCGAGGGTCGCATCGGCGACAAAGGGACGGATCTCCTTGACGGCGGGCTTGCCGTTCGCTTCCCGGACGACGTTGAAATGGTCCGCAGCCAGAAAGGCGCCGAGCGCCGCCTCGATCCGGTCCAGTTCCCCGGCCGGCGTCTCTTCGGGCAGGACGAGGTCATAGGTGAATCCCACCACCAGTTCGGCCAGGGAAAAGGCGCGCGGGGGAAGCTCCTGCACCGCCGTGATGGCGACCCCCTCGGGAAGCGCCGCGTTGATCTTGGCGATCAGCGGGTCGAGCGATCCTTTCGGTTCCCAGATGCGCAGATCGGCGAATTCACAGCGGCTTTCCATGCCGACCGAGGTGGCCCCGGCAAAGGAGATCCGCGGGTGGGGGTGGTATCCCTGGGAGTAGACAAAGGAAAAACCGCCGATGGTCATCGCCCGGTAGAGGGCCGACGAAAGCTCCAGATGGGAGAGAAAACGGGCCGGCCCCAGTTTGGTGAAACGGATCCGGAGCGCCTTTTCGAAATTTCCTTCCCCGGCCCGGTCGGCGTAGCGGGAGGCCAGCGTCCCGACCGGGGCATCGGCCGGGGCGGTCACGGGACGGATGGTTTTATGGTCGCAGACGCCGCAGTCGCCGCAGGCGCCGGTCCGGCAATCGGGCGTCGGCTCGCCCTTTTGGGCCCGAGAGGCCTCGGCCAGGAGGAATGCCCGGCTGACGCCGCAATCGACGATCTCCCAGGGGAATCGTTCGGCCGGGTCCCGCTCCCGCAGGTAGGCGGCCGGGTCGATGCCCGTTTTTCCCAGCGCCTCTTCCCAGAGGTCGAACCGGAAACGGTCGCTCCAGCCGTCGAAACGGCAGCCGAGCCGGAAGGCCGCTTCAATGAGCGCCCCGGTCTCCTCGCCGCCCCGGGAGAGGACGCCTTCCAGCAGGCTCATCCTAGCGTCGTGCCATTTGACGCTGATGTTCCGGTGCTTCAGGCGATTCCGGAAAAATTCCTGGCGGCTGGCCGTCTCGGCCATGCCGATCTGGCGCTGCCACTGGAAGGGGGTGTGGGGTTTGGGGACGAAGGTGGAAAGGCTGACCGTGACCTGGCCCCGGTTGCCGGCCGTCCGGAGGACCTTGTGGGCCAGATCCGCGATCCCTTCGAGGTCCTCTTCCCGCTCGTCCGGAAGGCCGAGCATGAAGTAGAGCTTCACCGACTTCCAGCCGGCGGCAAAGACCCGTTCCGTGGTGGCCAGGAGTTCGGCTTCCGTATTTCCCTTGTTGATGACGTCTCTGAGGCGCTGGGTGCCTGCCTCGGGGGCCAGCGTGAAGCTCGTCTTCCGGACCCGCCTTATCGCCTCGATCAGGTTGGGGGTGAGGGTTTCCGACCGCAGCGACGGGAGGGCCAGGGCGATCCTTTGGGCATAGTACCGGTCCATGAGCGTCTTTAGGAGCGGTTCGATGAGCGAGTAGTCTCCGGAACTGAGCGAAAGAAGGGATATTTCGTCATGTCCCGTCGCCTGCAGCATCGCCTCGGCCATTTCCTCCAAGACGGCCGGGGTCCGCTCCCGGACGGGCCGCCAGACCATCCCGGCCTGGCAGAAGCGGCAGCCGCGGGTGCAGCCCCGGGCGACCTCCAGGGTGATCCGGTCGTGGATCGTCTTCATGAGGGGGACGACGGGGCACAAAGGGACGCGCCAAGCGTCGAGATCGGCGATGATCCGTTTTTTGATTCGCCTTTCGCCCTCATGAAGGCCGGGCACGTAGACGCCGGGAATCGCGGCCAGGGCGGCGAGCCGGTCCCGGCGCGTGCCGCTTTTGCTCTTGACCTCCCGGATGGCAGCAGCGATTTCGCCTACGGCCTCCTCTCCTTCGCCGATGACGAAGGCATCGATGAAGGGGCTCAGGGGAGCGGGATTGAAGGCCGAAGGACCCCCGGCAATGACCAGGGGGTGCGCCTCGCCGCGTTCGGAGCGGTGCAGGGGGATGCCGCCCAGCTCCAGCATCGTCAGGACATTGGTATAGGAAAGTTCGTATTGGAGTGAAAAGCCCACGATGTCGAAGGCGGACAGCGGCCGCTGCGCTTCCAGGGAACAGAGGGGCAAGGAACGCCGGCGCAGTTCCCGCTCCATGTCCGGCCAGGGGGCGTACACGCGCTCGCAGGCGGTGTCGGGAAGGGCGTTCAGGACGGCGTAGAGGATCTGGAAGCCCAGGTGGGACATGCCGACCTCATAGGCATCGGGGAAGGCCAAACAGAAGTGCAGTTGGCCTTTTGCCTCCTTGATGCGCGGGGCGTTTACCTCGCCGCCGGTATAACGGCTGGGTTTTTCCAGGTTGAGCAGCCACCCGCCTAAATCAGTGCATATTTTATCGGTCATGCCGTTGTCTCTTTCTCTTTTCCGACTGCGTAACGGTAAGGGTCCTTCGTGATCTCCCGGTAGCGGGAGCGGGCAAAGCGGCGCGGAAAGTCCGGGCGCGCCAGATAGGGGAGCGTGTCCCTGCCAAAGGCGGCGATCAACTCCTGCACCGTCCGCTCTCCCTGGAGATGCGGAACGAAACTCCGCTCCATCCGGTATTCGAAGGAGGGCTCGGCGCCGAACACCCGTTGCACTTCGGCGTAGTGGTCCGGGAGGTCGAAATCGCCGGGGTGAAGCTCCAGGGTCATCCTGAAGAGGAGTTCCACCTTTTGGGTATCGGCGGCGATCGGGCGGGAGAGGTCCCAGACCTCGACCGTCTGCCCGTTGGCCAGGAGGATGCTTTCTCTGAGTTGCATGCGCGAAATCGATTGCCTCTTTTCCGGAATGGACGCTTTTCGTCGCACCCATATCACCTTTGCCCTTGACCTGCAATGCCGTTCCTCATATATATCGCCGCAGCTCTAAAGATAGGAATGCCCTAAGTCACGATGAACGAACCTTTTCTCCCTCTCTGCCAGCCCGATGGCGGCAAGTCCTGCGGGGCCTGCTGCGGCATCTACAACTATGTGGACAGTTCCCGGGAGGCGCTGACCAGCCGTCTGCGCAGCCGGACGGAGCGCTTTTCCCGCACGGTCCGCGGTCCCGAGGATCTTTTGGCCTTCTCCCGGGCCGTCCGCGCCGAGGAGGATCAGAATAAACGCTTCGAGGTGATCTACTGCTGCGAATACGCCGGGTTTCTCGATGCCGGAGAGCGGCGCGTCGGCTGCCTGCTCCATCCTGCGCAGAACAACGGCCGCGACATGCGCGACGTTTCCTTTTACGGCCGCGAGCTCTGCGACGGCCATTTCTGTCCCAGCTACCATTTTCTCAGCCGGACGGAGCAGCGGATCCTCATGGAGCTGCTGGACGACTGGTATCTCTACGGCCTGTGCCTTACGGACATCGACTTTGTCAAAGGGTACTTCCGCCATCTCGCCGATTCCTTGGGGGAGATGCCGCCTCCGGAGCGGTTTTTGGGGGACGCGGCCCGAAAGATCGCCCTTGCCTTTTTCGGCTTCAAGCTGACCTGGCCGTTCCGCTCCACCGACGCGAACCGTTTCGGCCGTTTCTATTTCGACGGCGCCCAGCATATGATTCGACATATCGACTACGAGGCACTGGGGAGCGAGCGCTCGCGCTATGACGGGATCTTCCTCAGCCTGACCTCGGTGTTTCGGGACCGCGGGGAACTCCTCCTTGCCGAAGAAATGGTCCGGGAAAATATTGCCGCCCTGGCCGCTGCGGTGGGAAAAGGGCCTGATTTTCGTTGACATGGCGTGCGACGTCGTTTAGTGTACGCAGGCGATGCCCGATTGGGGAACCCGCGACGGGAAAAATGGCGTCGCGGCAGGGAAAAACCCTTGCACCGGAGGTGGAATCGATGGCGGAGGACGCGCCGGACATTCTCTTGACAAAAGAGCGTATCGCCCAGCGGGTCGCGGAGTTGGCCGCCCAGATCTCTGCAGAGCACCGGGGGGGCGAGTTGCTGGTTGTCGGCGTGCTCAACGGGGCCTTTGTCTTCATGGCCGATCTGATCCGCGCCCTGACCGTTCCCTGCTCCGTCGATTTCGTCCGGCTGGCCAGCTACAGCGGCTGCGAGAGTTGCGGGCAGGTCCGGATCACCAAGGACCTGGAGACGCCGGTCGCGGGGCGGGATCTGCTCGTCGTGGAAGACATCGTCGATACGGGGCTGACCCTCTCCTGGCTTGTGGAGGCCTTGCGGGTGCGGCAGCCGGCCTCGCTCAAGGTCTGCGCCTTTCTGGACAAGAAGGAGCGCCGGAAGGTTCCCTTCGAGGCCGATTATGTGGGATTTGCCATTCCCGACCGGTTCATCGTCGGCTATGGGCTCGATTATAACGAACGGTATCGTTATCTCCCGGATGTGTGCGTACTCCGGGATACTGCATCTTAGGGGGAAACTATGATTATCCGGTGTCGGAAATGCGAAACACGGTTTCGATTTGACGAGGCGCTGATCCATGGGGATGGCGTATGGGTGCGTTGCAGCCGCTGCCAGAACGTCTTTTTTCAGGAGCGGCCCTCCGAGGGCTTTCCCCCTTCCGCCCCGGCCGTCGCCCATGAAGTGCCTTCCGTGCGGATCAGCGATGCCCGGCGTCCTTCCGATGACCGCTTTCCCCCGGCCGAGGAGCGTTCCTTCCGGGACGAACTGGACCAGGCCGGGGCCGCGCTTGCCCGTGAAGAGGGAGACCGGGACGGCTTTGAGTCCGCCCGGAGCGGTCGGTGGGAGAGGGGGGCCGACGAGATCGGCCAGCGGTCTGCTTCCGACGGCGACGAGAGGGATTTGGCGTCCGTTCCGCTCCGCGATGCCGAGACCGATCTCGATCAGGAGGAGACGGAAGAGGACGACGATCTTTATGACGGCGAACCGGAGCCGAAACGGCGGATGGGGTTGATCCTGAAGATTTTCGCCCTGCTGCTCTTCACCGTCCTGGTCGTGGGCGGGGTGTATCTCTGGCTCTTTCCGGAGGTCCGGACCATGGCCCTGGGATGGGCGTCCCCCTGGCTGAAGACCATTCCCGGCATTGAAAAGCTTATCGGGACCGAGGAGGCCAAGAAGAAGGAAAGCATGGTGGCGCCGGTGCGCATCAAGGACATCCGGCAGCGCACCGTGGCCAATCTCCTCGCGGGGAACCTCCGCGTTCTGGAGGGGGTGGCGGTCAACCAGTCGCCTTATCCCCTGGCGCGGATCCGGGTCAAACTGGTCATTTCCGACGCCTATGACGTCGTTTTGGGCGAAAAGACCGTCTTTGGCGGCAACACCCTGACCGATGTGGAGCTGAGCACCCTGGCGGAGCCCGAGATCCAACGGGAACTTTCCAATCCCCAGGGAAGCGATGTGGCCAACGAAAGGGTCCTGCCCAACGGCGAGATCCCCTTCATGATCGTCTTTGGCCAGGAGCAGAACGGGGCGATCAAGACGGTGGTCATGCCCGCCGGAGCCGACCGGGCCCAGTAAAGACCATTCTTGCGAATCCCGACAAAACCAAAAAGGGCATGGTCTTTCGACCATGCCCTTTGGCTTTTTCCTCTGTGAGGTTTATGATGACGCGCTGCGGCTGGGTCAATGAAAAGAACGAATTGTACGTGAAATATCACGATCGGGAGTGGGGCGTGCCGCTGCATGACGACAGAAGGCTCTTTGAAATGCTCACCCTGGAAGGCGCGCAGGCCGGGCTTTCCTGGGAAACCATTTTAAAGAAGAGGGAAAACTATCGCGTTGCCTTTGACGGCTTTGATCCCCGAATCGTTTCCGGCTATGGGGACAGGGAAGAAAAACAGCTGCTACAGAACCCGGGGATTGTCCGCAATCGGTTGAAAATCAGCTCCACGATCCTGAACGCCAAGGTCTTTCTCGCGATCCAGAAGGAATTCGGAAGCTTCGATGGCTATCTCTGGAAGTTCGTCGATCATTCCCCGATTCAAAATGCTTTAAAAACCATGCAGGACATTCCGCCCAAAACGGAGTTGTCCGATGCCATATCGAAAGATCTGAAGCAGCGGGGCATGAAATTCGTGGGATCCACGATCATCTATGCCTTTATGCAGGCCGTCGGCATGGTCAATGACCATACGACGGATTGCTTTCGCTACGAAGAAATCAAGAACGGGAAGATTCAAAGAAAAAAGTGATCTGACGATCGTTTCAACCTGATTCAGGCGCCGATCGGGTCTATCCCAATACTTTTGTGCCTTTTCTGGAACACCACGCGCAGTCGTGACCGCGCATCTGCCGTCGCTAGAGGCCGAGGGCGGCGAGGATCCGGTTCTGGGAGATGACCCCTTCGCGCAGGACCACCGGCGGGGTGACGGTGACATCGAGGATCGTCGAGCCCCGGCCGCCTTCCGTTTTTCCCCCGGCCACGACGGCATCGAGCGCATCGCCGAAGGTCACCGCGGCATCCCGGGCAGAGGAGCACTCCGGCCCCCCGGAAAGGTTGGCGCTCGTCGCCGTCAGCGGCCCTTCCAGGCCGGCCGCCAGGAGCCGGGCGACGGGGTGGCTGGAAACGCGGATCCCGATCTTGCCGGTGCCGGCCGTGAGACGCGGAAGAACCGCTGCCGAGGCCTTGAAAACCAGGGTCAGCGGTCCCGGCCAGAAGGCTTGCATGAGGACGCGGGCCGCCGCCGGGATCTCCTCCACGAGGGGTGTAACGGCGCTTTCATCGGCGACGATGACGGCGACGGGATTGCTAAAATCGCGCCCCTTCACCTGAAAGAGCCGGTCCACGGCCGACTCGCTCGTCGCGTCGGCGCCGAGGCCGTAGAAGGTCTCGGTGGGAAAGGCCAGGACGCCCCCTCGGCGCAGGATCTGCACCGATTCGGCGATGGCGGCGTCGCCCGGATTGATGTCGGCGATGGGCAGCAGGCGCATTATTTCAAATTCTCGTGCTTTCTCTCCACGTCGCTGGCCATCTTTTTGATGTAGGCCTGGAGCTTTTTCAGGAGATCCTCGTCCTCCAGGGAGAGGATGCGGACGGCCAGCAACGCGGCGTTTTTCGCCCCTGCCTTGCCGATCGCCATGGTGGCCACGGGAATCCCCCCCGGCATCTGGACCGTGGCCAGCAGGGCGTCGAGCCCCTTGAGCGACGTGGCGTCGATGGGGACGCCGATGACCGGCAGCAGGGTCTGCGACGCGATGACCCCGGCCAGGTGGGCCGCGGCCCCGGCGCCGACGATGATGATCCTCACCCCTCGTTTCGCCGCCCCGTGGGCGAAGGCGGTGGTCCGCTCCGGCGTCCGGTGGGCCGAAGTCAGGAAGAGTTCGTTGGCAATTCCGAATTCGTTCAGGGTCTTGACCGACTCTTCCATGACCGAAAGATCGGAATCGCTCCCCATGACGACGCTGACGAGAACTTCTGACTTTTGCTGCATGTGAACAACTCCTTAGAGATAATAAAGTGGAAAAGCCGGGATCGCTCCCGAAACAGGAGCGATCCCACCTTTTGGAAAATCAACTACAGAAAAATTCGGTTTTCAGGCCGCTCTGCTCTAGTGTTTGAAATGGCGCATCCCCGTGAAGATCATCGCCATCCCGTGTTCGTCGGCGGCCTGGATGACCTCCTCGTCGCGGATCGATCCCCCCGGCTCGATGATCGCCGTGATCCCCGCCTCGGCGGCCATATCCACGCCGTCCCTAAAGGGGAAGAAGGCGTCGGAGCCCACGACGCAGCCCGCCGTCGGCAGGACCGCCTTCATCTTGGCGATCTTCACCGAATCGACGCGGCTCGTCTGACCCGCCCCCACGCCGACCAGCTGGTCCTTGGTCGTATAGACGATGGCGTTGGATTTGACATGCTTGACCATGCGCCAGGCGAACTCCAGGGCCTGATATTCGGCCTCCGTCGGGACCCTTTTCGAGACCACCTGGGCCTGACGGATGTCGAAGGGGACCAGATCCCGTTCCTGGACGAGAAGTCCGCCCATGACGCGGCGGAAGTCGTAGCCCGAGGAGCGCTTCGTGCAGGAGACCGGGATTTCGAGGACCCGGACGTTTTTCTTCGTCCCCAGCAGCTCCAGCGCCTCGGCGCTGTAGGCGGGGGCAATGATCACCTCGAAGAAGATCTTGACCAGCTCCTCGGCCGCCTTTTTGTCTACCGGGCCGTTGAAGGCGACGATGCCGCCGAAGGCCGAGACCGGGTCGCCGGCCATGGCCTTCAGGAAGGCCTCGGCCATGTCGCCGCTGGAGGTGGCCGCGCCGCAGGGGTTGGCATGCTTGATGATCACGCAGCCGGGAAGGGGGAGATCGGAGGCGACCTGCCAGGCGGCGTCGCCGTCCATGATGTTGTTGTACGACAGTTCCTTGCCCTGGAGCTGCCGCCCGTTCGAGAGGGCCGAGAGCTGCGGGTCCTTCTCGCGGTAGAAGGCCGCCTTCTGGTGCGGGTTTTCGCCGTAGCGCAGGTCCTGGGCCTTGGCGAACTGGCAGGAGAAGGTGTCGGGGAAGTCCCGCTTTTCTTCACTGCCGCTGGAAAGGAGCCCCAGGTAGTTCGAGATGGCCCCGTCGTAGCGGGCCGTCAACTGGAAGGTCTTCTTGGCCAGTGCGAAGTTGGTCGCCTCCGAGATCTTGCCGCCCGTCTCTTTCATTTCCGCGAGGATCTTCGCGTAGTCTTCGGGATCGGTGACCACCGAGACGAACCGGTAGTTCTTCGCGGCGGCGCGGAGCATCGTGGGGCCGCCGATGTCGATGTTCTCGATGGCGTGGTCCAGAGAGCACCCCTCCTTGGCGACCGTGTCCTCGAAGCGGTAGAGGTTGATGACCGCCATGTCGATGAGGCCGATCCCGTGCTCCTTTAAGGCCTGCATGTGGCCCGCATTGTCCCGGAGCCCCAGGAGTCCCCCGTGGATCTTGGGATGGAGGGTCTTGAGCCTGCCGTCCATCATCTCCGGAAAGCCCGTGTACTCCGAGACGTCCTTGACCGTCACGCCGCTCGCCCGCAGCTGGGCCGCGGTGCCGCCCGTGGAAAGGATCTCGACGCCGTAGGCCTGGAGCCCCTGGGCGAAGCCGACGATTCCCTGCTTGTCCGTCACGCTGATCAGTACCCGTTTGATGTCGTTGAACTGCATAGTTGTCTCCCTGTTAATGGATTTACCCTTTCAAGCGTTTCATGTGGTCGATTCTCTTCTGGATCAGCGGTTCGGTGCCGATGTCGGAGCGGTGGTCCACGGGACCGCCGATGGCCTTGATCGCCCCTTCGGCGATCCTTTCCGCCTCAGCCAGGCTGTCGGCGATGCCGACGACGCCCATGGCCCGCGAGGCGGTCATGTAGAGGCCGTCCGCTTTTCGGTCGATCGAGGAATAGTAGAGCCGCGCCCCCTGGACGTCGCCGATCTCGATCCGGGAAGAGGTCGAGGCGGCGTCGGGATGGTCGGCCGGAAGGCCGTAGCCTTTCGGGACGCAGTACTTGCAGACCGTCGCCTTTTTTTCAAAGGTCAGGGCGAGCTGATCGAGGGTGCCGTCGATGATCGCCCGGCAAAGGGCGATAAAATCGGTTTTCAGGAGCGGCAGGATGTTCATCGCCTCGGGATCGCCGAAGCGGGCGTTGTATTCGATGAGCTTCACCCCCGTAGCGGTGATCATGAAGCCGCCGTAGAGGACCCCCTTGTAGGGCTGCCCGGTCTCGGCCAGGAGCGCGGCCGCGACTTTCTCGGTGATCGCCAGCCCCTGGGCCACGGCATCGGCGTCCAGAAAGGGGAGGAGGTGGTCGGCGCCGGAGTAGGAGCCCATTCCCCCGGTGTTGGGGCCGCGGTCGCCGGCGAAGCGCCGCTTGTGGTCCTGGACCGGCGGCGTTGCCTTGACCGTCCGGCCGTCGCAGAGGCACTGGAGGGAAAACTCCTCTCCTTCCAATTTTTCCTCCACCGTGACGCTGGGGTGGCTCCGGAGGATCTCCCGGCAGAGGTCAAGGGCCTCGGCGCGGGTTTGGAAATGGTCGCCCTGGACCATGACCCCCTTGCCGCCCGTGAGTCCGTCGGGCTTCAGGACAATGCCGGGAAGCTCGTTCAGGAAGGCCTCGATCCCTTCGAGGTCCGTGAAGTTCCGGAACCGGGGATTTCCCGGGATGCCGTATTTTTCCAGCAGGTTGCGGGTAAAGGACTTGGAGCTCTCCAGGCGGGCCAGCGTTTGGGTCGGCCCCACAGCCGGGATGCCCGCCGCGGCCAGGGCATCGACGATGCCGTGGCTCAAGGGGTCCTCGGGGCCGATGACCGCAAAGGCCACCTTCGCTTCCTTGGCAAAGGCGATGATCGGCGCCGGATCGTCGTACCGGCCGATCCGGACTTCCGCCGCCAGGGCGGCGATGCCGGGGTTGTCGGTCTTCATGAAGGCAAACAGCCGGGGGGCCTGCTCCGATCGGGCGATCGCCTCGGCGATCGCATGCTCCCGGGCTCCGTTGCCGACGAGAAGGACATGGGTCATAAAAACTCCTTCCATGAACGGTCTGTTGGTGTGGCCCACTCATACCGAAAAAAGAATCGGGAGTCAAACAAATCGAGGGACCAACCTCCCCGCCAGCGGGCGACTTTTGCCTGCCGGGGAGCCCCCATCTACAGGGGCATGGTTCCGGTCAATTCTTCCGGTTCTCGCCGGTCGGGCAAATTTGTTTGACATCGCCAGAGGCTTTCCCTATACTCCGCCTGTCTCTTTTCTGAAAGGTTGTAATAACTTATTGAATGAATTTGTCATATTGCCGGAGATCCGTTGATCAGCATCCAGCATCTCTACAAATCATACCCCGGGAAAGCCGTCCTGCGCGACATTCAGCTTGACGTGCGACGCGGGTCCATCCTGGGGCTTTTGGGCCCCAACGGGGCGGGAAAGACGACCCTGATCTCCATCCTGACCGGCCTCATCGAAAAAGACGCAGGCGCGATCGCCATCGGCGGTCTCGATCTCGACCGTGAGCGGGGCCGCATCCAGTGCCGGTGCAGCTATGTGCCCCAGAACCTCGCCTTCTACAACCGCCTGTCGGCCCGGGAAAACCTGGAGTACTTCGGTTCTCTCTGGGGGCTGAAGGGAAAGCCGCTGAAGGAACGGATGGCCTTTTGCATCGATGCCGGGAGCCTCGCGGCCTTTGTCGAAAAGCGGGTGGACACCTTCTCCGGCGGGATGAAGCGCCGTCTCAACCTGGCCATCGGCCTTTTGAACGAGCCGGAGCTCCTCTATCTCGACGAGCCCACGGTCGGCGTCGATGCCCAGTCGCGAAACTACATCCTGGAGACGATCCGCAGGATCAACCGGGAAAAGGGAACGACGGTCATCTACACGTCTCATTATATGGACGAAATCGAGCAGGTGGCCGACGACATCGCCGTGATCGATGGGGGAAGGATTGTCCTCCATGACAGTAAAGAGGCCCTCATGAGCCGCGCCGCTGCCGTCGCAATCCGGCTTGCGACGCCGACCGAAGCCGTGGCCGGGCTGCTGGGAAAGCGCGACGGGCTTGCGGTGGAGGGCGACTGCATCCGGATCGCCCGGGACGAGCGGTTCAATGAAAACATGGCTTACGCATTTACCGTCCTTGGCGATCAGGGCGCCCAGGTGAAGGACGTCCTCTTCGGCGAGCGGAATCTCGAGGCCCTTTTCCTCGAACTGACCAGCAGCCGGCTGCGGGACGACGAGGAGTAAGCGCGCAGACATGATCAAGCTTTTGTACACCTTGAAAAAAGAATTTCTGCTCATGACCCGCGATGTCCATGCCGTGGCGGTCCTCTTCGTCATGCCGGCGGTCTTCATCATGATCATGTCGTTGGCCATGCGGGACCTCTTCGAGCAGCACAACACGGTCCATATCGATGTTCTGGCCGTGAGCCGGGATGGGGGAAAAGCGGCGCAGGCCTTCCTCAAGGCCATGGAGGATCTTCCGGCTTTCAAGTTCCACCTTATCGAGAAGGAGGTCGCCACCGAGCAGGTGCAGGAGCAGATGCTCGCTTTGGACTACAAGTTTGCCCTCCTGATCGGCGAGAATTTTTCCGCCTTCGTGGACGACAAGGAAAAGGGGAAGCACCAAAAGCCGCTGGCCCTTTTCGTCAATCCCTCGGTCAATCGCCAGACCCAGATGATCCTGACGAGCGCCCTGGAGGGAAGGCTCGCCAAGCTGCGGAAGGACGCCCTCGTCGACCGTCTCGGGCAGCTTCTGACTGCCGCCGGGATGGACGCGAAGCAATTCAAGGCGCCCGAGGAGGACCAGGTAGAGGTCCGCTACGCCTACAAGGGGACGGCGCAGGCCAGCGCTCCCCCCTCGGCCGTCCAGCAGAGCGTCCCGGCCTGGCTGGTCTTTTCCATGTTCTTCATCGTCATCCCGATCTCCAACACCTTTATCTCCGAGCGGGGGCAGGGGACCCTGATGCGCCTGAAAAGCATGAACGTGTCGCGGTTTTCGCTGATCCTGGGGAAGATGATCCCCTATCTTTTCGTCAATGCCCTACAGGTGCTCCTGATGATCGCCATCGGGGTCTATGCCGTCCCGCATTTGGGCGGCACTTCCCTCACCGTCGGCGATTCCCTGGGGGGCCTTATCCTGATCGCCGGTTCCGTGAGCTTCAGCGCCATCTCGGTCGCGCTCCTGATTGCCTCCCTGGCCCGGACCACCGAGCAGGCCACCACCATCGGCGGCGTCCTGAACATCATCTTCGCCGCCCTGGGCGGGATCATGGTGCCCAAGTTCGTCATGCCCGGCTTCATGCAGGAAATCGCCCGCCTCTCTCCCCTGTCCTGGGGGCTGGAGGGATTTCTCGATATCTTCCTGCGCCACGGCACTGTCTCCGACGTCCTGCCGGAAAGCCTGTCTCTGCTCCTTTTCGGGGCCGTCATGCTGACCTGGACGATCATTGCCTTAAAAAAACAAAGAGGAGTTTGAAATTAATGCGCGGTTCCCTGGATGAAAAACTGAAGCTGGAATTGAAGCGGCTGATCGTCAAAGAATGCGATCTGGCGATCGACCCCGAATCGATCCACGACGAGGATCCCCTCTTCGGCCCTGCCGCTCCCTTAAGTCTCGATTCGATCGACGCCCTGCAGATTTCCATTGCCATTCAAAACCGGTACGGCCAATTAATCACCGACAGCAAGCAGATGAGGCAGATTATGGTATCGCTCAACAGCTTTGCCGATTTCATTCAGCCGGAGTAGGGGATGAAAACAAAATCCTTCGTCACCGGCAAGGCGTTGACCTGCTCGCTCGGCGATTCCCTCACGGGGATAGTCGCGGCCGTCCGCGAGCCGCGGTTAAAGGTGGAGCAGCTTCCCTTCACCCTCGCCGCATTGCCCTATACCCGGCCCTACTATCTGATCGCTAGAAACGAGGAGGACCGCCTGGAGAACCGTTCGGAGGCCTACTTTTTCGAGCTGCTCTTTTCCACCGTGTCCCGCGCCCTCGTCGATGCCGGGCTGAGCGACGCCGAGATCCGGGAGATGCCCCTATTCTTCGGCTCCACCTCCATGGATATGCCCCTTTTCGAGGAGCGGCACCGAAGGAACGCCTCGTCCCTCTCGGAGCTCTTCCTCCAGGATTCCAACGGGTACGGCAAGATCGCCGGCGCTATCCAGGATCGGTTCCGCATGGCAGGGAAGAGCTACTCCTTCATCACGGCCTGCACCTCAAGCGCCAATGCGCTCCTCTATGCCGCGGCGACGATCGAGGCGGGGCGCAGCGAAAGGGCGCTGGTCGTGGGCTACGACCTCTACAACAACCTCGGCTTTTACGGCTTCGAGGGGCTCAAGGCCGTGGCCTCTTCCGAGTACCGGCCCTTCGATCGGGCGAGGGACGGACTGATCCTCGGCGAGGCTTGCGGCGCCGTGGTCCTGGAGGGGAAGAAAAAGAAAGCCTCCGATTTTGCGTGTTTGGGCGGGGCGAACCTCTGCGATACCTACAGCGTGACCAGCCACGACGAAGCGGGCACCGCCGTTGCGGATACGATGCACCGGGCGCTCAAAAGGACGGGGATCGCGCCCGGGGAGATCGTCGCCGTCAAGGCGCACGCCACGGGCACGGAGAACAACGACCGAACCGAAAGCGCGGCCATGAAGCTGGTCTTCGGGCCCCAGGTCCCGCCCGTCGTGTGTCTGAAGCCTTTCATCGGCCATACCGTCGGCGCCTGCGGCGTCAGCGAACTGGTCCTCCTGACCGAATCGATCAAGGCGGGGTTCATCCCCGGCACCCCGGGCTTCCGGGACGAGGACGAGGCATTGGGCCTCTCGCCGCTTCGGGAAAACACACCTGTCGGGGAGGGGGTTTTCATGCTGAACTACTTCGGCTTCGGCGGCAACTGCACGACCCTGATCCTATCCAACAGGGGTGAAAAGGAATGAAACCAGTGTACATTCATAGCTTCTCTTCCTATACGGGCAAACCTTCCGTCGATGCTCAATGGCTGAAGTCGGAGATTGCCCGTTACAGCCCGGTGAGCTTCCGGAGGGCGAACCGCTTTATTCTCTTGACCCTGCTGGGCGCCTGCCAATGCCTTCAGGGTCGTTCCCTCGCGGCCGATACGGCAGTGTATCTGACGACGGAACACGGCAATCTCGGCGAGACCGCAACGGTGCTCGATGAGATGGCGACAGACCGCTCCCTGCCCAAGCCTTTCGGATTCATCAACACCATGAGCGGTACGGCCACCTTTTATCTGGCCCAGACCCTGGGCGCGAAGGGCCGGAACATCACCGTCTCCAGCCAGCATCTCTCCTTCGAGCGGGGGCTGGAACTGCTGGAGTTGGATTTTGCCGGAGCTTGGGAAGGCGGCGCCCTGATCGGCGGGGTGGACGAGGCCTCTGCTGCCGGGGAAAAGGCGGGGGAGGGGAATCCCCGTGCTTGGCCCATGGCCGACGGGAGCGCCTGGTTTTACGTCACCTCCGAGCGGGAGGGGGCCTGCGGGGCCTTCAGGGCCAACCGGTCCTTCCGGGATGCCGCCGCCTGTAGCGACTGGATCGAAAAACGGGAAGGGGCCACGGTGGACCTTCTCTCCTTCGGCGCCCTGGTCGGCGAAGAGGAGGCCGCGGTCCTGAAGAAGGCTTTGCGTCCCGCCGCCGAGTTCGAGTACCTTCAGGAAAACGGCTATTGCGGCTCGGCCGCCGCCTGCGGCATCGGCCGGTTCATGGAACGGTTTACAGGCCGGACGCTCATCCACATCAACAAGGACCGGCGGGGCAATTACACCCTTCTGGAAGTGGAGCGGTACTGAGGAAAGCGACTTCACCTACCTATTTGATTGTCTACATTCTTCATCGGTAAACGAAGGCATCCGATGATTTGTCGAAAATACCATACATGCTACTTTGAACTCGGGCGCACCGTTTTGCCTTGAAACATCAACGGCCACATATACGGGCCTAAAATCTTTTTCCCATGGTTGCTTATCTAAACCATATACGGAAACAATATATCTGTAGGGCAAGACCTCTTGTCGCCGAACCTTATAGGTAGCTACAGAAACACTGCTGACTCCTTTAGCTTTTTGAATGACCTCACTGTGAAAGGCAATGAAGTTCTCAACCAATGAGCGTTCTTTCATAATGACCCAGTTAAGATGGGCAGGATCCAATTGGCCTTTTTGACAAGGCGGATCGGCTTTGACATACGTTTGTTCAATATCCGGCGCGGCTTGCTTGGCTTTGTTCTCAATATCAGATTTTTCAGCGATTAGTTTGGCTTTATACTCACGGAGTCCGGCATAAATTTGTGCTATTTGCTTTTCCGCGCTCTCCGTTTTGGGATTATCTCGAAAAGGGTTGGGCGTTTTCTTGTCCCATTCCAATACGCTATCCAAAATCCGGCAACAATTTGAAATATCTTGAAATGCATAATTCAATATGGGTGGCCCTATGGTCATGCGCATGATTTGTAGTAATTGGCCTCTGTCTTCTTTCTCAAAAGCCAGCTGATACTTAGTACGCAGTTCAGCAGCGAAATACCAAAATACGGCTTCATCCTTCTTACCTCTTTTATAAAAAACAAAAGCAGGGGCGAAGAGATCCAAAGGCTCTTTCAGTGCACTAGTGCTATGGATAATTTCATTGGCCGCATTAATGGCGATGCCAGGATCACAGGACTTCAATCTTTCTTGGGCTGGTATACCAACCTTAACTCCCACCTCGGCAAAGATGACGGGGCTCAGCGTCGTTACACTTATTACGTTGGGAAGTTCAGTCATGCCCCGGAACACATCCAATTTGTTTATTCCGAACCAATAATGAAGCGTGGTAAGCAATTGCTTATAGCCCGTGTGATTCTTATCATACGCACTCGGAAGCCTTACGCGATATCCCTGGGTGAGAGCCGAAGTTGTTACCGTAGGAGTCTCGAGTCCTGAGGCAACGATGCCCGCGATGGCTGTGGAGGGAGAAGCGGTTACATTCCAATGAATCTGATTAACGTTTTCAAGAATGAGAAGCACCCGGGAGCCGGGACGATTGACCTCGATATTGACCACCGTGCCTGTCTCGTTTTTGTTGGCACCTGTATGCCCTGAAATCAAAACGATCTCTGCATCGGCGGCCAACTCCTGTGGCGGCTGTGAAGTGAATAAGGGAAGCGAATATTTTGAGGCCTGCGGCATATCCGCCCGTGCCGGGAAATAAAAGAGAAGAAGGAACAAAACAATTATTGGAAGATAACGAGATTTCATGGCGATCCTCATCCGTACAACCAATCAGAGGTTCAGTGATTTGATGGTTTTATAGACCAGCCGCTCCTGGGCCGCGCAGGCGCGCAGGCGCCGCATGATCTCGTCCCACTCCGGTTCCTCGGTCTTGTTCTTACACGCCTTGGCGCAGGCCAGGGCGAACTGGCGCCAGAGATTGCCGGCCTCGGTCATCAGTTGCGACGCCTCTCCCAGGGCGGCGCTCCCGAACCGTTCACCCGCCTCCTGGAGAAAGGCCGCATACATGAACCGGAAGCCTCCTCCACCCGTGCCTATCTCCTCCTGCATCCGGACGACGTGGGCCAGAAACAGCCGGTACAATTCGACAATTCGGGGCGCAATTCGGGGACAATTCGGGGGGCACCATACTAGTTTTTGTGAAAATATGGACGTCCCCAATTATTACGCTCACAGGGACCATGGGCTGGCAGGCTCCCTTGGTTGCCGGTCAGAGGGATGAATCATTCTTCAAGGCGGGAAGCGTGAAATAAAAAGCGGCCCCTTTGTCCGGTTCACTTTCCGCCCAGATGCGTCCGCCGTGACGGTTGATGATGCGCTGGACGATCGCCAGCCCTACGCCGGTTCCCTCGTACTCCTCGCCATGGAGTCGTTGAAAGGCCCCAAACAGCTTGTCGTGATAGGCCATATCGAATCCGACGCCGTTGTCCTTCACGCAGTAGACGATGTTGCCGGACTCGCAGTAACTGTCGAGTTCAATGACGGCCGGTGTTCTTATCATCGTGAACTTGACGGCGTTGGCGAGGATATTGAAAAGCGCCTGTCTGATGAGCGGTCGGTCCCCGATGCCGGGCAAGAGTTTCGCGATCCGGACTTCACACTCCCGGTCCGGATTTCCTGCCTGCAAATCTTTCCAAACTTCATCGGCCAGCGCTTCCATATCGATCGTCGCAGTGGTCATTTCGTTTCTGGCCACCTTGGAAAAAGAGAGCAGGTCGTCGATCAGGAGTCCCATTTTTTCAGCATTGCGGCGAATGACAGCGATCATTCGCCCGGCATCCTCATCGAACGCACTTCCGTATTTCTTCACCAGCATCCGGGAATAGCCGTCAATGGTCCGCAGGGGCGCCCGGAGGTCATGGGAGACCGAGTAGGAAAAAGATTCGAGTTCCTTATTGGCCGCCTCCAGCTCCCTGACGAGTTTCCCCAAGTCATCGCGCTGTTTCTTCAGCGCCTCTTCGGTGGCCCGAAGCCGAAGCAGCAGAATATCGCTGGTGCCGACCACCGCATCGACTTCCTGGTTGCGGAGGGCCCTGAGGATTTCCTCAAGGTCGGCCAGGGTTCCGCTGAGTTCCTCATAACTGGGTTTATGCTCCATCTTCAAACCTCAAGCGGAGGGCGGAGACCACCTTCTCTTTGTCGGAAAGATTGCCCACGATGGTCGATTGCGGTCCGGGGGCCGCAAGAATGAGGGTAGGGGTCACGAATACCCTGTCCTTCAGGGCAGCAGCAAAGTCGGTCAAGACATCCACTTCCTCGATCCGGCACCGGTCTTTGAGGTATTCGTCGCAGATCCGGGCGAGGTTCTCCTTGGCGAGCCTGGAGTTCTGTTCGTTGCCTGCCACATAGAGCTTGAGAAGATACAGCTGTTTTTGTTCTCCGTCCGGGGTCGCGCCACGAGGGGATTTCATCTTTCGCCCTCCGCCGACGGTTGCGACGGATCGCCGGCCGATTCGCCAGTGATCGCGATCCCGTGGTCGGTGATCCGGAAATCATGATACTGGGTGGAATGCTTCGAGCCCCGGGACTTGATGACCAGCAATTTGCGCTTCAGCTTGTTTCCTTCCTCGACAAACCGGAGCCACAGGAGCGCATCGACGATGGATGAGATGCCGATGCCGCTGATGGCCGTCCTGTCGCCGGCATCTCCCGGACTCTGGGTCGTCATGATGAGGGTGATGCCTCTGTCCTTGCAGTGGTTGGTGAGACGCATGGCGAACTCGAAGGCCGCCCGGCTGGACCCCATGCGCTCGAAGGCAGAGATGGCGTCCACGACCACGTGGTCGGGTTTGAACGCATCGATCAGCGCGAAAGCGAGAACCAGGTGTTTTTCCGTTCCGAAGGCCTCCGGCATGGCGGTCGCCATCTTCAGCCGCCGCTTTTTCAACGCCGGCCGGAGATCGATGCCCGGGCTGAGCATGGTCGCCACGATGGACGCCTCGGATTCCTCGAAGCCGAAAAAAAGCGCTTTTTCGCCACGGTCGCAGGCGGCCTTGACAAAGGTGTTGGCCAGGGTGGTCTTTCCCGTCCCCGATGGCCCGGCGATCAGAATGGTCGAGCCGCGGCGGTAGCCGCCGCCCAGCACACGGTCCAGCTGTCCGTTGCCGCTCGATAGGTGAGGACCCAGCGCCCGATGCTGTAGACCGAACTCGGAGATGGGGATGACGCTGATGCCGCCCGGTTGAATGACAAAGGGATAGGCGTTGCGGCCGAAGTCGGAGCCGCGGTACTTGATGACCTGAAGGTCTCGCGTCGCCACCCACTCGCCGGGGCGTTGAATGAGCCGGATGACGCAGTCCGCCATGAACTCCAAAAACTCGTACCGGTCGAAGATGCTGTCGCCCCCGGAGGCCTTCACCGTCAGGATGGCGGTCATCTTTCGGTCCAGCAGCCACTCGTTGAGCCGGTACATCTCGCTGCGCTCCCGGCTGGGATTGTCAAAAAGCCGGATGAGAACGTCCAGGGCGTCAAAGACGATGCGCTTTGCGCCGATCGCTTGGGAGTGTCCTTCGATGATGGCCAGGAGCGCCTTGAGATTGAAGTCCCCCGAAATCACCGTCTCGGGGTCCATCCGGGCCTCGATGATCGCCAGTTTGCCGGTCTTTTCCAGGCCCGCAAGGTCCCAGCCCATGGTGCCGGCGTTGCGGCGGACCGCCTCGGCCCGCTCTTCGAAGGCGACGAAAATGCCCGGTTCGCCGGCCAGCGCCGCCCTGTACAGGAATTCCAGTCCCACGATGCTTTTTCCGGTGCCCGGACCGCCTTCCAGAAGCGTGGTCCGTCCCTCCGGCAGGCCTCCGTACAATATTTCGTCGAAACCCGATATGTATGAAGGGGCTTTGGCCAACGGTTGAACAGTTGCGCGCCTTCTGTTCAAAGAACACCTCCCGTTCCGGTTAACGACAACGATGTGATATTAAAGGATGTTGCTTGCAGTTGATTGGGACAGAGGAATAGTAGGAGGGCGATCTCTGTTTGTCAAGCCATATTTGGCATCGAAAGGCCGGAGCGGCAGGCAGGAATATCTTTTTTCGTGACCGCCGATCAGAGGTTCAGCGATTTGATGGTCTCATAGACGCGCCTCTCCTGGTCGGCGCAGGCGCGCAACCGCGGGACGATCTCTCCCAGATCGGGAGCGGCTTCTTTGTTCTTACAGGCCCGGGCGCTGACCAGGGCGAACTGGCGCCAGAGGTTCCCGGCCTCGGTCATCATCTGCGATGCCTCCCCCAATGCGGCGCTGCCGAGCCGTTCCCCCGCCTCCTGGAGAAAGGCCGCATACATGAACCGAAAGCCGCCGCCGCCGGTGCCGATCTCTTCCTGCATCCGGACGATGTGGGCCAAAAGCAGGCGGGCGTACCGCAGGTCGCCGCGCGCCGGGAGCCCTTCGATTTTTCGGGCCATATAGTGGATGCCCTTGACGCCGATGAAGGGCATCGGGGCATAGAGCATCATGTGCACTGTCCGCTTGAGGGCCTTCTTGATCGCCTTTTCCAGATCGATGTTTGGATCGACCCGGACTGGGTAGTAGAGGAAGCCCTTCGGGGCAAGAGACCCTTTGGCGAAGCGGGCATTCTGGAGATCCTCGGCTTTGATCCGGACGGGGTGGTCGAAAACGGGGTCGCTGACGAGAAACTCGTCTTGCTCCCGGCCGTAGACGATCAGGTTGTGGGCGTTGAACTGGAAACGCATCTCCGGCGGGAAATAGGGGAGCCAGTAGACCGAGGTCTGTAGGCCGACCATCTCCCCGCTATCGACGAGGCGTTGGAGCTCGGCCAGGCCCTCTTCCCGGTTCCGGTATCTTTGCATCCGGAAACGGGTATCGAGGTGTTTGACCGCCCCCTTGATGATCGCTCCGGGGAACATGCGGTAGGAAATGATGGGCATCCCGGTCATCTTGATGAAGGGCAGATAGGCAAAGGTGAGGCCGCCGGTGATGCCGAAGACCATGGGTTCCGAAAGGTCGAGACCCTGGCGCTTCAGAAGCGCGGTGACGACGCCGCTTTCGCAGTGGGCGTATTGTCTGTGTTCCGGCGGTTGCAGCATCAACAATCGTCCTCACCTGGAAAATGGCGCAGCTCCTCAGCGGATATCCGGAAGATCCGGGCATACTCCCGGAGCGTTTCGTCCTTGAGTTTCCGAAAGACGGCGGGCTTAAAGTGCCTTTTCACCTGCCAGCGGTAAAATCCCATGGCCTGGGCCAGCGTCAGGGGGTCCATCCACCGTTTGAACATGAAATATTCGATCGGGGAAGTTTCCTGTTGCCGCACCCGAAGGGCGGCTGCCTTCGCCTTCTCTTCGAAGTCGTCGATCACCTCACGCAGGACGGTCTCTTCCGCATCCCAGCCCTGCGTCGTGGTCTGGACATAGTGGCCCTGGTCGTCGACGGCAAAGAGGGCCTTCTTTTCGCCATGAAAGGTCTGGATGTCGTCCTGGGGCACTTCGGAGAGCTTCATGAGGGCCTCCTACACCACGGTCAACAGCATATAGGCGATGGAGAAGCGGCCGCTTTCCGGGATGAAGCAGAGCAGCTTCTGCCCCTTTTGCAGCCGGTCGGAATGGAACAGCTCCTCCAGGATGACGAAGATGGAGGCGGAGCCGGTATTGCCCTTCCAGGGCAGGTTCGTGAACCACTTCTCGTAGGGAATCGTAAAATCGATCCCTTTCATGGCCTCATAAATCTTGTCCCGGAAGAAATCCGAGGAGTAGTGGGGCAAAAACCAATCGATGTCCTCTGCCTTGAGTCCTCTTTTTTTGATCACCTCGGCGAGGGCCCAATCCACCGATACCTTGACGATCTCCTCGTTGAGCAGTCCCGCATCCTGCTTGAGGGCCATATAGTTCTTGTCCAGGGCCTCCTGGATGCTGTCCAGATGGCGCCAGGAAGAGATGGAGCCGTCTTCGTTTTTCAGCCCCCCGGCGTACATGCAGGTCTCCAGCCGGCCCGCGTAGGAGATGTGGTCGATCCAGTCCACCCGGAGCGCCTTTTTGCCCGGGTAGACTTGCGGGGACATGAACACCGCCCCTGCCGCGTCGGAAAGCATCCAGCGCAGGAAATCGGACTCGAAGCCGATAATCGGCAGACGCGCCAGATCGGGATCGCCTTGGAGATGGTCGAAGAAATTGGAGCGGATCACGGCCGAGGCGAGCTCGGAGCCCGTGGCGACTGCATTTGCGGAAAATCCCAGGGCCACGTTCATGAAGGCGTATTTGAAGGAGGCGATCGCCGACAGGCAGATGCCGGCGTTGGAGGTGACTTCGCAGGGCGGCGTTCCCAGTTCCCCGTGCACCATGAGGCCGTGGCCCGGGGCCAGCAGATCCGCAATGGTGGTGCCGCAGCAGAGGCATTCGATCGCTTCGGGGGTGAATCCGGGGTAGGGGGCGAGCCCCCGGACCGCCTCTGCCGTCAGTTGCGCGTTGGTGTGGGTCAGCGCCCCGGTGGCCGGATCGATGGCATAGTAGCGCTGGGTGATCCCGTTGTTTTTGAGAATCCGATTCTTGATCCGGGAGGGGATGCCGTGGATGGCGCCGACCACGCTCTCGATGTGGTCGTTGTCGACCGGGGCGTTGGGCAAGAATGCCGCAACATCGTTGATGAATACTTCCAAGTGCCCTCCTTTTGGGGGTTGCCGGTAAATTTTCTACAGGTGCATCATACCTTATCATGGAGCCGGCGGACAAGCTCGGAATAGGCGCTGTAAAAGACCTTTTCCGGCAGGGCCGTCGGGACCACGGCATTGGTAAAAGTATAGTAGTCCAGATCGGAAATGGTGATCTGCCCCTTTTGGGCTTCGTAGAGGGGCGTTCCCGGGATGGGGGTCAGGATCGAGAGCACCGGGACCTGGATGCGGTTCTCGACGATGAAGGCTTCGACGCTTCGGAAGTCCTCCTCTTTGTAGTCGGGGGCCACGATGAAGTCGCCGACGATCAGCAGCCCCAGCTCATGGAGCACGGCGATGGCCTGCCGGATGGCGTCCCCATCGTACTTCTTCTCGTAGGTCCTGAGGCGCTCGGGTTGCAGGTCCTCGAAGCCGACGACCACCGCATGGAGTCCCGCCTCTTTCCAACGCTTCAGAAGCCCCGGGTGGTTCACGATCGTATCGACCCGGACGTCGGCGAAAAAGCGCTTTTTGATGGACGAGGCGAGGATCGCCTCGCAGAGTTCCTCGGCAGCCCGGGGATTGCCGAAGGTGTTGGCGTCGAGCAGGCGGATGAAGGGGATGTCGCCGAGGGCCCGGATGTCCCGGAGGACCGTTTCCGCCTTATGGGTCAGGTATTGGCCGCCCGTGGTTCCCGGAATGGCGCAGAAGGCGCAGCGATGGGTGCAGCCGTAGGCGGTCACGACGGAGCCCATGCGCAGCCCCAGGCTCTCGATGACGTACTGATCCCGCCACTGCGCCACGAGGTCGTAGCGGGGAGCGTCGTCTTCCATGAGATCGTCATGGCTGTACCGGCGGGGCGTAAAGGCCAGGGGCCGGCCCGGCGAGGTCTTGGCCACGCCGGGAGGGATGGTCTCGCCGTTCCCGCCCCGGGAAAAACCCTCCAGAAGATCGGAAAAACTCTTCTTTCCCAGGCCGAGGACGATGTAATCGACCTCGCTGCGGTTGAAGAAGGCAGGATCGAGGGTGGCGTGAATCCCGCCGACCACGACCCGGGCATTCCCCCGTTTTTTCACGTCTCTGGCCAGGCGGAGGACCGTATTGGCTTCACAGGTCAAGGCCGTGAGTCCGACCACATCGGGGGCGAAACGGTCGAATTGGGCCCACAGCGTCGCTTCGTCTACGCACTTCAGGTCCACGATCAGGACGTCATGGGAATGGAGCGGCGCGGCAAGGACCTCGAGACTGAAGGGTTCGCCCCGAAAGATCTGCCGGATAGAGGTGATGCCGTACTCCTCCTCGGGGATGCTGCGGCCGGCATTGGGAGGATTGACGAGCAAAATCTTCATGGTGTTGGCTCTCTGAGGCGTATTTTTGAAGGCGATCTGGCTTATGTCAAAAAAAATATCACCGAAACCCCTTCTTGCATGCTGGCTTATACTTGTTTTGCGCCCCCTTTTCAATGAAAACAATGCCTCTGCTTTACAAAGAAAAAAACGGCGCTGCCCTCAGGACAGCGCCGTTTCTCTTTGATTTTCCAGGAAGAGGGTGTCGCCGTAACTGTCAGCCCTCTAGGGCGCCGACCATCAGATCGCCCAGCAACTTGCTGAACCGGGCGGGGTTTTCCAGCTTTCCCCCCTCGGCGATGACGGCCATGTCGAAGAGCAGGTCCGTGTAGTCCGCAAGCGCGGCGGCCTCCTTGTCCTTTTCGTAGGCCGCCTTGATTTTGCCGAGGAGCGGGTGGTCCATGTTGAGTTCCAGGACCCGCTTGGTCTTGGGAACGTCCTGTCCGCTTGCTTTCAGGATCTTCTCCAGATAGGCGCTCATGTCGTGGTCTTCTCCGGAAAGGCAGGCCACCGAATCCTTCAGATGGGTAGAGGGCTTCACCTCCTTGATTTTATCTTCCAGCCGGGTCTTGATGAACGCGAAAAGGGCGGTGTATTCCTCTTTTTTCGCATCGTCCACCTGCGAAAGATCCAGATCGCCCTTCTCGGCGCTCCGGAAGGTCTTCTTCTCGAATTCGTGGAGGTCCCGGATCACCCATTCGTCGATGGGGTCGGTCATGAGGAGGACTTCCAGATCCTTTTCCTTCAGCCGCTCCAGGTGGGGGCTGTTCAGAAGGGCGGTCAGGTTGTCGCCGGTGATGTAGTAGATCTCCTTCTGGTCCGGCTTCATCCGGCCGACATAGTCCTTGAGCGACACGTACTTCCCGTCCGAATGGGTCGTCTTGTAGCGCAAAAGGGCGGCGATCTTGTCCTTGTTGTCGAAGTCCTCGGAAATCCCGGACTTGAAGATCGGGCCGAACTCTCCGTAGAAGCTCTCGTATTGGTCCTGCTCCATCTCCGCCAGGAGTTCCAGGACCTTCTTGACCAGGTTCTTCTTGATGTTCCGGACCAGGACGTCCTGCTGGAGGATCTCGCGGCTGACGTTCAGATTGAGGTCCGGGGCATCGACGACGCCCTTGACGAAGGACAGATAACGGGGCATCAGCTCCTTGCAGTTTTCCATGATGAACACCCGCTTGGAATAAAGTTGAATCCCGTGCTTTTGCTCCTGGGTGAAGAGATCGAAGGGGGCCTTGCCGGGGATGTACAGGAGGGCGCTGTATTCCGTCGCCCCTTCCAGCTTCAGGTGGAGATGGGTCAGCGGGGGATTCCAGTCGTGGCTGATGTGGCTGTAGAATTCGTTATACTCTTCGTCGGTGACCTCGCTTTTGTTCTTGGCCCAGATCGCCTTCATGGAGTTGAGGGTCTCTTCGCGGATCACCTTTTCGGTTTTTCCCTCCTCCGGTTTGCCGTCCTTGTCGAGGACGGGCTCGCTCCGCTCGACGTCCATGACAATGGGATAGGCGACGAAATCGGAATGTTTCTTCACGATGCCGCGGAGGGTCCACTCTTCGGTGAAGTCCTGCTCGTCCTTTTCCGTCTTTTTCAGTTTCAGGAGGATCGTCGTCCCCCGGGTCGGCTTGTCCGTCGCTTCGATGGTATAGGAGCCGTCCCCGGCGGATTCCCATTTCGTAGCGCTGTCGCTTCCGGCGGCCCGGGTGATCAGGGTCACCTTGTCGGCGACGATGAAGGCGCTGTAGAAGCCGACGCCGAACTGGCCGATCAACTCGGGCGTCACGACGCCCTCTTTGCTCGCCGCGCCCATGTTCGCCAGGAACCCTGCGGTCCCGCTCTTGGCGATGGTCCCGATGTTTTCCACCACCTCGTCGTAGGTCATGCCGACGCCGTTATCGCTGATTTCCAGGGTGCGCTTCTTTTTGTCCACTGTGATCTTGATTTTCAGCTCCGGATCGTCGCCCAGCAGTTCCGGTTCGGTCTGTGCCTTGAACCGGAGTTTGTCGATGGCGTCCGAGGCGTTGGAGATCAGTTCCCGCAGGAAAATTTCCCGGTGGGAATAGAGAGAGTGGATGATGATGTTCATGAGCTGCTGGACTTCGGTCTTGAATTGATGGGTTTCCTTCTTTGCTGCCATGGTTCCTCCCGATCTATTAAATTTGTTTGATTTTGTAAGATTGCACACAGCGGTTCGATCCTTGTGTATCGCGGCGCTATAATTGTCATTATTTCCCAATTGTCAAGATGCCCTTTCCGGACGAGGCCAAATGGCGTGGATATGAAAGGCATTTTTCGCCATCGCGCTGTGCAGACAAAGAGGAGGGAAGAGCCGCCAGGAGCCCGGGACGGCGTCGGGGGAAGGGCCGGCAACCGCCAGGGGAGGGATTCCGAAAGCCGCAGGCGGCCATTTTTCGGGGATTCTGGGTTCCCGTCCCGCCGGGCAGGATGCCCATCCAGACCGCGGGCAGCGCCGCCGGCACCAGCAACAACAGCACCATGGTGAGACAGGCAAGGCCGGACCCGGGGGCGGCTCCGGCGGCCTGTTTTTCATTGACACCCCCCGGCCGCTTCTCTATAGTCCCTGCCCGGCAGGGTCGTTCCTTGTCGAGGCGCCGGCCGTCGAGGCACGGGGCGGGCGAAGAACCGAGGGGGGTGTCGGAAGCGTGGGAAATCGGCAGGCAAACAGGCATTGCGGCCCCGTGGCGTTGCTCGCCTTGTTTCTCTTGACCCTTTTGTCGGCCTGTTCTACCGAAAACGGCGGCGTCCCAGTTCTCACCGGCTCGGCTGAGTTGAACGCTTCCGGTCATACCATCGGCGTGCCCCAGGGGGCGGCTGCGATGACCGCCGTGGAGCGGCAATTCCCCCAATCCCGCATCGAGTATTTCCAATCCCTCTCCGACGGCTACCTGTCGGTCAAACAGGGGAAGATCGACGCCTTTGCCTTCGACAGGCACTCCCTGCTCCATGTCGTCCGGCAAAATTCCGATCTGGCGATCATGGACGGGAAGATCGCCGACGAATACATCGGCGTCGGCTCCGCCCTGGGAAGGGAGGCGCTGATGAAAAAGGTCAACGCCTTCATCCGCCAATACCGGGCAGACGGGACCTATCGGGATATGTATGACCGGTGGATCCTGGGAAAGAATCCCCGCATGCCCGCCCTCGCGGAGCCGAAGCATCCGACGCTGACGCTGAGGATCGGGATCGACGGCCTGAACGAACCGATGAGCTTCTATAGCGATGGCCAGTTCACGGGATTCGACATCGAGTTCATAAGAAGGCTCGCCCTCTTCCTGAATGCGAAGATCATTCTCCAGCAGATGGAGTTCTCGGCGCTGATCATTGCCGCCGAGACGGGGAAGATCGACCTGCTCGTGGCGAGCCTGAACAAAACGGAGGAACGGCAGGAGAAAATGCGCTTCTCCGACCCCTACGTGGATTCGGAGATCTCCCTGCTGGTCCGGAAGGACCGGCTTCCCCCCAAGGCATCCGCTTTGGGGCCGGACGACGAGGGCTCCCGGTTTGACGGGAAAAAGGTCGGCATCCTCACCGGTTCCTCCTATGAAAGCGTTCTGAGAGAGCAGATGCCGGGGGCCGTCCCCGAGTATTTCAACAGCTTTTCCGATGAAACGGGGGCTCTCAAGGCCGGCAAGATCGAAGGCTTCCTTGTCGACGAGCCGATCGCCCGGGACATCGTGAACAGCAACCCCGGAGTGACCTATCTCAAGAAAATCCTGCGCTCCGACGGCTACGCCTTTGCCTTTCCCAAGGAGCAGGCGGCCCTCCGCGACGAGGTCAATGCCGCGCTTAAGGATCTGGAAGAAGGCGGCGAGATCGAGAAGATCGACGCCCGCTGGTTCGGCAGGGACGAGGCGGCCAAGGTCCTGCCCGACCTCAAGCGGGAAGGAAGCAATGGGGTGATCCGCCTGGCGACCAACAGCAGCAGCCCCCCCTTCGTCTATCACCAGAACGGAAAACTGGTCGGATACGATATCGCGCTTGCGATGAAAATCGCCGAGAAACTGGGGCGCAGGCTCGAGGTTGCCGACATGGACTTCGGGGCGCTCATCCCGTCGCTGGTGAGCGGCAAGAGCGACATGGCCGCGTCGTGCATTACCGTCACCGAAGAGCGGGCCCGATCGATCCTCTTCAGCAAACCCTACTACAGGGGCGGCGTCGTGGTCCTCGTGGCCGAACGCGGCTCCCGGCAAGTCGGTAACTTCTGGCTGGGGCTCCGGGAGAGTTTCCGGCGGACCTTTCTGGTCGAAGACCGCTACCGGCTGGTCCTACAGGGGTTGTGGGTGACCCTCGTCATCACCCTCTTTTCGGCGCTCATCGGCACCGGGCTCGGCTTCGGCGTCTGCCTGATGCGCCGGGCGAAAACGCCCTGGGCGGTCATTCCGGCCCGGGTCTTCATCCGGGCGATCCAGGGAACGCCCATTGTCGTTTTTTTGATGATTCTTTACTACATCGTTTTCGGCCAGGTGGATATCGACGGGATCCTGGTGGCCATCGTCGGTTTTTCGATCAACTTTGCCGCCTATGTGTCGGAGATGATGCGGGCCGGCATCGAAGCGGTGGACAAGGGGCAGCACGAGGCCGCGGCGGCCCTCGGCTTCAACCGGCTCCAGACCTTCACCCGGATCACCTTCCCCCAGGCGGCCCGCTATGTCCTGCCCGTTTTCAAGGGCGAATTCATCTCCATGCTCAAGATGACCTCCGTGGTCGGCTACATCGCCATCCAGGATCTGACCAAGATGAGCGACATCATCCGCAGCCGCACCTACGAAGCCTTCTTTCCGCTCATCGTTACGGCCCTGATCTACTTTGCCGTCGCCTATCTCCTGACCCACCTGCTGGCGTTGCTGGAGGCGAAAGTCGATCCCCAGCGGAGGAAAAGGATGGTGAAAGGGGTGGCGCAGCCATGATCAGTCTTCGACACCTGGCCAAAAGCTTCGGCCCCTTGGCGGTGCTCCGGGACGTGAATGCGGAGATCGAAAAGGGCGAAGTGATTTCGATCATCGGGCCCTCCGGCTGCGGCAAAAGCACGCTCCTGCGCTGCCTCAACCTGCTGGAAAAACCGACGGGCGGCGAGATCGTCGTCGACGGGATTCCTCTGCTCGACAGGAAGACCAATGTCTTTCAACTTCGCCGGAAGATGGGCATGGTCTTCCAGTCCTTCAATCTCTTCTCCCATTTGATGGCGGTCGAAAACATCATGCTCGGGCCGGTCGATCTCCTGAAACTGAGCCGTCCGGCCGCCTTTGCAGAGGCCATGAAATGGCTGACCATGGTGGGGCTCGCGGAAAAGGCCTTCGCCTATCCCGACGAACTGTCGGGCGGGCAGAAGAAGCGGGTGGCCATCGCCCGGGCGCTGGCCATGAAGCCCGAGATCCTGCTCTTCGACGAACCGACCTCGGCGCTCGACCCGACGATGGTCAGCGAGGTGCTGGCCGTGGTCCGCAAGCTCGCTGCCGGCGGGATGACCATGCTGATCGTCACCCATGAGATGAAATTTGCCCGCGATGTCTCGACGCGCGTCTTTTACATGGACGAGGGGGTCATCTTTGAGGAAGGGACGCCGCAGCAGATCTTCGAACAGCCGGTCCGGGAAAAGACCCGCAATTTTATCCGCAAGATCAGGACCTTTACCTTTGAGATCCGATCCCGGGCCTTCGACCTCTATAGCCTCTTTGCCGGCGTCGAGTCCTTCGGACACCGGCAGTTTCTCGCCGAAAAACAGATCCACGATATTCAGCTGGCCCTCGAAGAACTGATCCTGAACAAACTGCTCGCGAAACTGGCCGATCCCGCAAGCCTCACCGTCACCGTCGGTTTTTCCGAAGTGAGCGGCGATCTGGAACTGACGCTCGCCTACCGGGGGGAAGCCTACAACCCCCTGGAGGATGACGCCGTCGATCTTCCCCTGACCCTGATCCGGAGTCTGGTCAGGAGCGGCTCCTGTACGAGCGATGGGGAGGCAAATCAGTTGCGTCTGACCATGAGCTGCTGAGAACTGAGAACGTTGGCCGAAGCCCGTAACGCATCTGACCTGTAGAAGGAGGGGGCTTCCGGAACGGTCCGCCGGAAAGGCGGCAAGAAAAAGCCCACCAGACCTTCTTTTGGTCCGGTGGGCTTTTTTATTTGTGTCGCTCGCCGTCAGGGCGGGAGGGGACAGCAAAAAAAATGCACGAAGTGAGGCAACGCGCAGTGTCTACTTGCCCCAGGGCGTGATCGCTTTTTTCAGGCTTTCGTATCCCGAAAGGTAACGGGGCCGCTCGCCGCTGTAAATCCTGTCGAAAGTCTCCAGTTGCGCGTCCAACCAGCGAGCCAGCTCCCGATGGCCCGGGTTGGCGGCCTTGTACGCATCTTTGATGAGGACGAAGTGGATCCGCGGATCATAGGGCTGCTTTTCGCCGCCCAGCGTCTCGTCGCCGGCCAAAAGACGCAGCAGCATCGCGTCGGCGGAGCCCAGGGTCTGCTCGAAGATCGGTTCGCCCTCCATGCGGTACATCACGCTTTCCATGTCCTTGCCGTTGGCCATGGTGAAGCCCATGTCGCGCCAGACCTGCTTCATGTCCACGCCGGCCTTGACGTGATTGAGCACCATCTGCCCCCAGTTGCGCAGCACGTCGGGCGCGTCGGCCATGAGGTCGGTCAGGCGGTCGCCGTCCAGGTCCGTCGCATAGATGATGGCCTTGCGTTGCTCGTACATGTCGTGGAGGAGAATCCCGTAATTCGTGTCCGAGATATGCTCGTTGATTTCGCCGCCCCAGTTTTCCATGCCGGCCTTGAAGTCCTTGGGCAAGAGGGCGACGATGGCATCGACGTTGGCCCTGTGTTCGGCATAGGCATCCACGGAATAACGGCGCTTGAGTTCGAACTTGGTCCCCTGCAAGAGCCAGCGCAGGATGCCGACATTGACGGCATCTTCCTGTGCCTGGGTCGGCTTGGCCGAGACGCGTCCGATCTGGCCGGTCTCGTGGACCATCTTGAGGAACAGGCGCAAGGCATAGGCCATCCTGATTCCGGGGGTGTTCATTTCGGAGTGAATGTTGCCGGTGGCCCGATCGACCTGGAACTTCTTGCCGTCCTGCGAGTAGGGCAGTCCCGGCATGGAGCGCACGCCGGTCACCGTGCCGTAGGACCGGACGTTGCAGTAGACCCCGGCCACCGTGCGCAGCGGCGCGTTGGCGGATTTGCCGTAGACCACGACTTTCTTGCCGCCTTCATTGACCTCGAAGTCGCCCGCCGTGGACCACTTGATGGCCGTGTAGTCGAGCTTGCCGAACCAATCGAGCGACTTGAGCCGGGTGTCGTGACGGAACTGGGCCATCATGGGTACGCCCAGGAACGGCAATCTCAGCACGTCGAGCGCCATCAACGTGCCGTTGAGGGCAAACATGTCCGTAAAGGCATGCGCCACGGGCTTGACGTTGCCGTAGGGGTTGCCGCCCTCCCAGATGATCGCGTCGGAAATCCCCCGCGGCTGGATCGGGGAGCGCTTGTAGATGCCGTCCAGCAGCTTGAACAGATCACCGTTCTGTTCTTCCCGGGCGATCTTCAACAGGTCGAGTCGTTCAGTCATGACGTTTTTTCTCCATTCAAAATTGATCAATCACAAGGTGTCAGGTCGCTTCGGGAATCGAGCGGGGCATCCAGAAGGGATAAGCGAAGATGGGGTGCCTGGTAAATGGCTATATTCCATCGTGAAAACGCTTTATTGAAGTGACAAGAACTTGCTTTAGGCGGTTGAGAATACCGGGGAGACGTCCCGTGTGTCAAGTCAATTTTCATTTGACCAAATTCTCCTTGACACGGTCTCCGGACGCTGTTAATGAAGTAACCACTAAAATGGAGCAATTTTAAAAATGCATTTGTCACGGTTACCGGGCGGCGTATTTATCGGCGGATTGATTATTAGCGGGATAATTAGTCCCTCTCACAAGGGGTCCTGGTAATGGTTTAATTTTGACACATATTTCATTAAAAAAACCGTTACCGGCTCATAGGTAACGGTTTTTTTTTAGCGGCAGGAATTTGATTCTTCGATAGGGGGTACTTACCGGTGAAATTGAAAGGGGCGCAAATCCTTTTTCGGGCCTTGGAAGCGGAAAAGGTCGACACGATCTTCGGCTATCCGGGCGGCAAGGTGTTGGATCTGTTCGACGAGCTTTTCCGAAGCCCGATTGACCACATCCTCGTTCGCCATGAACAGGGGGCCGCCCATGCCGCCGACGCCTATGCGCGGGTCTCCGGCAAGGTGGGGGTCTGTCTGGTGACCTCGGGGCCCGGGGCCACCAATACGGTCACCGGCATTGCCAATGCCTACCTGGATTCCATTCCCATGGTGATTCTCACGGGACAGGTCCAGTCCTATCTGCTGGGCTCCGATGCCTTCCAGGAAGCGGACATTACCGGCATCACCAGGCCCTGCACGAAACACAACTATTTGATCCGGCGGATCGAGGATATCGCCCAGACCGTGAAGGATGCCTTCCACATTGCCTCGACAGGGCGCCCCGGACCCGTCCTGATCGATCTGCCCGTCGATATCATCCAGATGGAAATCGACGAGGCGGACCTGCCTCCCCTGAGGATTCCGGTGGAGAAATCGCAGACGCCGACCGTCGAAGAGTGCCGGGAAGCCCTGACCCTGCTGGCAAAAGCCCGCAGGCCGCTCATCTTTACGGGCGGCGGCGTGGTCATCGGCAAGGCCTCGCAGGAACTCAGGCAGTTCGTCAACGCGGTCCGGATTCCCGTGACGTCGTCCCTGATGGGGCTGGGGGCCTTTCCCGCCTCCGATCCGCTCTGGCTCGGCATGCCGGGGATGCATGGCACCTACTACGCCAATATGGCGATCAGCGATTGCGATGTGATGCTGGCCATCGGCGTCCGCTTCGACGACCGTGTGACTTCCAAGGTGGCGGCCTTCGCCCCCAATGCCAAAATCATCCACATCGATATCGATCCCGTGACGATCGATAAGATCATCCGGTCGCATATGTCGATCATCGGCGACTGCAAGCCCACCTTGCAGATTTTCAATGAACTGCTGGCCACGGGAAAATACGATAGCCCGGACGGCCAGCGGTCCGACTGGCTCAAACAGGTTGCCGATTGGAAGCAAAGGGTTCCCCTGGGATACTGCACGGGCGACAAGATCAAGCCCCAGTGCGTGGTTGAAACCCTGTACCGGCTGACCAAGGGCAAGGCGATCATCACCACCGAGGTGGGGCAAAACCAGATGTGGGCGGCCCAGTTCTACCACTTCGATGAGCCCAACGCCTTTATCACCTCCGGCGGTCTCGGGACCATGGGCTTCGGACTGCCGGCGGCCATCGGCGCCCAGATTGCCCGTCCGGATAAGCTCGTCGTCGATGTGGCGGGCGACGGCAGCATCCAGATGAACAGCCAGGAACTGGCCACGGCGGTCAACCACAACTTGCCGGTCAAGATCGTGATCCTCAATAACGGCTATCTCGGCATGGTCCGCCAATGGCAGGAGCTTTTCTACGGCAGGCGTTATTCCCATTCGGGGATCAAGGGGTCGCCCGATTTCGTGAAACTGGCGGAAGCCTATGGGGCCACCGGACTGCGGACGGACAAGCCGGAGGAGATGGAGGCGCTGCTGATCCAGGGGCTGGGTACGCCGGGGGTGGTCGTCATGGACTTCCATGTCGATCCCGAGGAAGGCGTCTATCCCATCGTCAAACCCAATGCGCCGTTGAATGACATGCTGTTGCGCGCCGAATGAGCGCGGGTCAGCGTTCGGCCTTTTCCAGGTCTTTTTTCGCATCCCTGGTGAAAGAGGCCGTGAGGTAATCGAGCGTTTTGGGCAAGGTCAGTTCCATACTGAAGAAAATCTGCAAGCCGATCTTCAGGTGTTCGGGCTCGCAACTGAGCAGGTGCCCGCCGGCTGAAAAGCTGCGGTCGATGAAGTGGAAGTGGACCCCCGGGACATTGACCGAAGGAACGAAGGAGGGCGTGTAGAAGCCGACCAGATGGCCGTCGATGTCCCGGAAGTTGCGGATTCTCTGGTGATCCGTCGCTTGGGAAAGGGGCCGGTAGTTCTCGGTGCGGGGCACCGAGCGCGTTTCGACCCTTTTAAACCGGCCCTCCATATGAAGGGCGTAAAACATATTGTCCGACGGCAGCAGACGCTTCAACTGTTCCCCGAACGCCGCATAGGTCAGCGGCGCAGTCAGTTCCTCCGTCAGCATCGCCTGGAAATGGCACACCGTGGCGAAGGGGGTTTTCATCCCTCCCTGCACCGGGCGGGCATTGCCGTCGAGGTCCAGCCGGAAGAAAGAACCGTTCAGGGCAATCATTTCGCCGTCCAGGTGATTGAAGGTGCCGATGCCGAAATCGCCCTTTTTCTTGAGCGTTTTGATCGTGATGTCGTCCCGGTAGAACCCCTCCAACAGGGCATTGATCGGGCTGCTGATGTAAAGTCTGGAACGCATTCATTGCCCCATTATCTTCTTTATCCTGCCTTGCATTGATTATTGGGCCGGTTCATAGGTCCTGTCGAATTCCTCGACGACCCGCATGGTCAAATCATCCTCCGCTGCGTGATAGGCAAGCGGAATGGCATTGAGATTGAGAATCAGCGTATACTTTTCCTTTTCGCCCATTGATTTGACGACTTTCATGATCTCGGGAAGCAGTTTTCCTGAGAGCTCTTTGTCCTTGTTCTGGAGTTCTTCATTGGAATCTTTGACTAACAGCTCATACTCCCTGGCTTTCCTCTGATAGGCCAGTTCCTTTTCCTGAAGCGCATCCTCTTTGAGCGTTGAGCGTCCCTTTTCAAGCTCATCCTGTAGTCCCTTCAGTTCACGCTCGCTGCTTTGAATGGCGGCCTTGTGCTTGTCGAACAGCTGCTTGTATTCTTCCGCCGCCTTCTTGCCGGCATTGCAGGTGAGCATGACTTTCTGAAAATCCACGAAACCGATTTTGTCGGCCGCAGCGGCGCAAGGCGCCGATAGCGCCAAGATCATGACCAGCGCACTCAGAACGATCCCGTTTATTTTTTTCATTGGCGAACTCCCCATTGAGCTAGACTGCACCGTACAGACCCATTTTCACCTTCTTGATTTTACCTTCTTTGGTCGCCCGGCTGACGATGTTCCAGATCTGACTTTCCGCCAATCCGGTTTTTTCCTTTAATTCGGCCGTTGAGATGCCCTCCGCCTTGGCCTGAATCAGCGCGATGACCTTGTCAATATTGGTTGCTTTCTTGACCTTTTTGCCGGGTCCCCCTTGGGCTTTGGCCGCGGCACGTTTCGTTTTTGCCGGACGTCCCTTGGCGACGTTGATCCTCTTTTCGGTCTTCCGCTGCGGAGCGCCCTTGCCCGCCAGGGGCCCTTTCTGCTTCGCCGCCCTTTTCACCGGAACTCCGGAAAACATCGCCTGAAGTTTGCTGAAGTAGGTCTTCACAAACGATTCGGATCCCTCAATCTCGACTTCCTGCGTCACCGGGTTGAACCTGATGCGTGAGTTTTGTTTCATAGAACCTCCTATGGGTCATGAGTAATTTCCGGTTGCGGTAAAATAGCGATCGTTCCCCCTTACTGTCAACCTTATTTTGTCTGGTGGACGATGGTCCGGGCATTCCCGGTGGCATCTCCGCGGGGGGAAGACAAAATGTTTGTCTTTTGGGGCCGGGATCTGGTAGGTTTCTGCCCTGCCTTTCTCCCGATGCCGGGCAGACGGTGAGAGGGCGGTAAAACAAGGGACTTGGGAAAGGTGAGACATGGGCGATATCGGTAAAGAGACCCGGGAGGGATTTGCGACCCTCATCCTGGCGGCGGGGCAGGGGAAACGGATGGGTTCGGACCTGGCGAAGGTGCTCCATCCCGTCTGCGGGGTTCCCATGTTGAGCCATTCCATCGCGGCTGCCCGGACGGCGGGAGCGCAGCGGATCGTGGTCGTCATCGGCCACCAGGCGGAGCGGATCCGGGAACTCTTCCGGGACGCGGAACTCACCTTCGCGGAGCAGAAGGAGCAATTGGGGACGGGACACGCCGTGTTGCAGGCCCGGGAAGCCTTTGCCGGCTATTTGGGCACCATCGTCATCCTCTGCGGGGATGTCCCGTTGATCAAGCCCGAGACGGTGCAGGACCTCTACGCGCGCCATCGCAGCGCCGGGGCGGCGGTGACGGTCCTGACGACGGTCCCGGCGGACCCCGCCGCTTACGGCCGGGTGGTCAAGACGTCGGACGGAAGGGTCCTGAAGATCGTCGAAGCCAAAGACGCCTCGCCGGCGGAAAAAGAGATTCGCGAGATCAACACCGGGATCTACTGCGTCGAAAGCCCTTTTCTGTTCGATGCCGTCGCGGGTCTCGGCAACCGGAACGCCCAGGGGGAGTATTACCTGACCGATATCGTGGAAATCGCCAATCAAAGAGGGTTGCCCGTCCGCTCCTCCCTGGCCGCCGATCCCGTGGAGGTCATGGGGATCAACAATCCTCAGGAACTGGAGACGGCCTGTACGCTGCTTGCGGCGCGCCGTTCCCGCTAAGCGGGCTCCGGGAGAGCGCTTTATGCAAATCGGCCCTTTACCGCTTGCCAACGCCGTCTGGCTCGCCCCCATGGCGGGGGTGACCGATCTTCCCTTCCGGACCGTGGTTCGCAGCTTCGGCTGCGGCCTGGCCTTCACCGAGATGGTGAGCGCCCGGGGCCTTCTTACGGGAGGCAAGACCTGCCGCTATCTCGACTCTTCGCCTGCCGACAAGCCCCTCGGGGTGCAGCTCTTCGGCACCGATCCGGCGACGCTGGCCGAGGCGGCGCGCATCGCCGCGGAAAAAGGGGCCGATCTTCTGGATGTGAACATGGGCTGCCCGGTGAAAAAGGTGGTGAAAACCGGCTCCGGCGCGGCGCTTATGTGCGAGCCGGAACGGGTGGCTGCAATCCTGAAGGCCATGCGGGCGGCGACGGACCTTCCCCTGACGGTCAAGATTCGCGCCGGCTGGCGTCCCCGATCCATCAACGCCCTCGAGATCGGCCGGATCGCCGAGGGGTGCGGCGTCGATGCGGTCATCCTCCATCCGCGCACCGCCGATCAGGGCTTCAGCGGTCTGTCCGACTGGCGGCTGATCGGGGCCCTGAAGGCGCAGTTGAGAATTCCCGTGATCGGCAGCGGCGATGTCCGTTCCCCCGCCGATGCGGCCCGGATGGTCGCCGAAACGGGCTGTGACGGCGTGATGATCGGCCGGGGAATCATGGGCAATCCCTGGATCATCGGGAATATCCTTTTTCACCTTGCCGGCGAAGCGGTCTGCGAGCCCACCCTGGCGGACCGGGAGACGGTGATCGCACGGCATCTGGCGCTGGCCGTAGAACATTACGGGGAGAAGGTCGGAACCCGGGAGTTCCGAAAGCACCTCCTCTGGTACACCAAAGGGTTGCGGGGCGGCGCCCAGTTCCGCCAGGCAGCGGGCGCCATCGTCGGCCGGGAGATGGCGCTTGCGCTCCTGAGGGACTATTTTCGCAGCCTCGAAGAATCTGAAAAGGCGGATCGGGCCCTCTCTGAATAGGTGCGTTGCGCCTGGGAAGCGCTCTGCAAAAGGAGGCTTCAGAACCGTTCCAGCACCGCCACCGGACGGAACTGGTGGTGAATGATCCTCTGGACCGCTTCTTGTTCCCCTTCCTTACCCAAGTCCTGTTTGCCTTTCATCTCCAGGATGTCGATCCTCACCACCGCGGTGACCGCCAGGCGATCGTCGGGGAAGTCCCCATATCCGCCCTCGGGCTGGTACTTCTCCATGAGCGCCCGGAGGGCCGTGATCTTCTCCTGCCCGGCGGCGACGACACAGGCCCTGCCCCTGATAATCACGCTCTGGTAGAGGTAATCGGCGTTGCAGGGGATGCCCCGGCTTTTGACATAGAGCAGGGGACGATCGACTTCGAAGCAAACCCGTCCGTCCTGGAGAATGGACTCGATCTTTTCCCCCGACAAGGCGGAATGGAAGTAGATCCTTTTTTCCCTGTAGACGAAGTTGAGGGGCTTGACCATCGGATAACCGTCCCGGCCGATCGTCCCGAGTCTGCCCACGGGAGCGGCGGCAAGCAGGGTGTCGATCACCTTTCGGTCCAGAATCTCTTTTTTGGCAACCCTCATTTCAGTGTCCCCCCTTGTACTCGGGATGCTTCATCCCTTCTTCTTTCGTCCAGGCCAGCAGATTCAAGGCCTGGATATAGGCCTTCGCCGAGGCGACCACCAGGTCGGCATCCCTTGCCCGGCCCCGCACCGCTCGCCCTTCCCGGCCGAGGCGTACCAGCGCTTCTCCGGTCAGTCCTCCGGGAGCCCATACCGAGTGGCTTCGATATTCCAGCAGGGGCGCCTCGATCCCGGTCAACTTCCTGATCGCCGCCAGGACGGCTTCGGCGGGACTGCCGGAGTAATAGATTTCCTCCTGAAGTTCGCCATGAACCGCCATCCGGACCGTCGCCATTGTCAGGACCGCATCATCGGTGTATGCGCTGAGATGGAGAAGTTTGTAGATCTCCTTCTTGCGCCGCACGTCCCGAAAGAGGATCTCTTCCAGGTCGTCGGCGGAGAGATCCTTCCGGATCTCTCCCAGGGCTTTGAAGCGGCGGACCACCTCGGCCAGTTCCTCCGCTTTCAGGAGATGGCCCCGCCTGCGGAGCGCCTCCTCGATGGCGCGCCGGCCGGAATGTCTGCCCAGGACGAGGCCGTCCTCTTCGGCCCCCACCGATTGCGGCGCCATGATCTCATAGGTGGTCCGGTCTTTGAGCAAGCCGTCCTGATGGATGCCCGCTTCGTGGGCAAAGGCGTTGGCGCCGACCACGGCCTTGTTCGGTGCCACGGCGATGCCCGTAATCCGGCTCAAAAGCCGGGAGGTCGGGCAGAGTTCCTCGGTCCGGATAGCGGTTCCGAGGCCGTAGTAGTCGCGTCGCGTCGCCAGGGCCATGACCACCTCTTCCAGGGAGGCATTGCCGGCCCGTTCCCCGATGCCATTGACGGTGCACTTCACTTGTCTGGCCCCCTGTTCCACCGCGGCCAGGGTGTTGGCGACGGCCAGCCCCAGATCGTCGTGGCAGTGAACCGAAAAAACCACCCGCTCGATGCCCGGCGTCTCTTTCAAAAGATAGGCCACCAGGGCCCCGAACTCGCCGGGAACGGCGCAGCCGACCGTGTCGGCGATGTTGACGCTCCTGGCCCCGGCAGCGATGACGGCGGCGAAGAGTTCTTTCAGAAAGGTCCGCTCGGTGCGCGTGGCGTCCATGGCCGAGCATTCCACATGGTCCGTATAGGCACGGGCATGGGTGACGGCAGCGACGGCCTCCTCCAAAACTTCGGCGCGGCTTTTTTGCACCTGCTGTTTCAGATGGTTGTCCGACGTGGAGAGAAAGAGGTTCAGGCGCGGCCGGGCCGCCTCCTTCAGGGCTTCCCAGGCGCAGTCGATGTCGCTATGTTTGGCCCGGGACAGGGCGGCAATCTGTGCGCCCCGCACCTCGCGGGCGATTGCCTGTACGGCGGCAAAATCGCTGGGGGAACTGACCGGGAACCCGGCTTCGATCACATCGACGCCCAGCTTTTCCAACTGCCTTGCCAGAAGCAGCTTTTCGTCGGGTTTCATGCTGGCCCCGGGGGATTGCTCGCCGTCCCTAAGCGTCGTGTCGTAGACGATGATTCTATCTGTAATGGACTTCATAGCTTGCTCCTTCTTCACAGGCCGGCTTGCAACTGCGGGATGAGGCCCGACTGCGCCATCTCCCCCAGGCAGGGACCGGCATTCCAGCCCGGGGCACGGCGCTGCCGGTCGGCCATTTCCGGCAGATCCTCAGGCCGGACCTGGGTGACCACCCGTCCTTGGTCCACCACCAGCGTCTGATCGACCATGAGCCGCATCTCCGTGAGGGAATGGGAGATGAACAGGTAGGGGATGCCGAACCGTTCGCCGACCTCGCGCAGATAGGGAATGATCTGGGCCTTCAGGCGCACCTGTAGTCCCGAAAGGGGTTCGTCCATGAGGAGCAGACGCGGATTGGCCAGCACCGCCCGGCCGATGGCCACCCGTTGCTGTTCTCCCCCCGAGAGATGGTTGACCCCCCGTTCGAGAAGCGGTCCGATCTCGAGGAGCTCCACCAGGGTGTCGAAGTCGGTGCCCCCTGTTCCGGCAGCGCAGCGCTTGCGGCCATAGAGGAGATTGGCCCGCACGCTCAGATGGGGAAAAAGATGGGGTTTCTGGAACACAATGCCGATCCGCCGCTCTTCGGGGCGCAGGCAGATTCCCCGACGGCTGTCGTAAAGGGGATCGCCGTCGAGGCGGATATGGCCGCCGTCGGGTCTGGTCAGGCCGGCCAGGATCCCCACAAGGGAGGTCTTGCCGCTTCCCGAAGGGCCGAAAAGTCCCAACCGCTGGCCCTGGCAGATGAATGCCATCTCCAGGCGAAAGCGGCCCAGCCTTTTGTTTACCGCGACTTCCAGCTTCATCTCAATCCCTCCGTTCCCATTTTTTCTCCAGCCAACCATGGATCATGAGGACCGCCAGGGTGAGCAGGACCGACAGCAGGCACAGGGCCAGGGCCGGGGCTTCTCCGCCCGGGGCGCCGGCATGGTCGTAGATCGCCAGGGGGATGGTCTGGGTCGCTCCCGGGATGTTGCCGGCCACGATGACCGTGGCCCCGAACTCCCCCAGGCCCCGGGCGAACATCAGCGCCGATCCGGCGGCGATTCCCTTGAAAGAAAGGGGCAGAATCACCGTGACCATGGCGTCCAGGCGGCCTGCTCCCAGGGTGCGGGCCGCCTGGATTAAATTGGGGTCCACTGCCTCCATGGCCAGCCGGATCGCCCGCACCAGGAGCGGAAAGCCGACGACCGCCGTTGCCACGACCGCTGCCTTCCAAGTGAAAATGAGCCTGATGTCCCATCCCCAAAGGAGCTTCCCCAGCCACCCCTGCCGCCCCAGAAGAAGGAGCAGCAGGTACCCGATGACCACAGGCGGCAAGGTCAGGGGCAGATTGAGGAGCGTCTCCAGCATCACCTTTCCCCGAAAGAAGCGGTAGGTCATGACGTAGGCCGCGGCAAAGCCAAAGGGGAGGGCCAGGAGGGTGGCCGTGAGGGCCACTTTGAGCGACAGGCCGATCGCCGACCAATCTTGTGCGGTCAGAAAGAGCATGATCTCACTCCCCGGCGAACCCTCTTTGGACCAGGGCCGTCCTCGCCTCTCGGGACTTCAGAAAATCATGGAACGCCAGGGCCGCGCCGTTTTTTCCCCCCGCCGTCGTCAAGACGACAGGACAGGTGATCCGGGCATAAAGGGATTGGGGGACCGCAAAGAGGATCCGCGCCTCACCGCCTGCCTGTAGGACATCGGTCCGGTAGACAAAGGCGCCGTCCACTTCGCCCCGGTTGACGTAGAGAAGGCATTCCCGCACATCACGGGCCAGCACGAGCTTCTTTTGCAAGACATTCTCAATCCCCGCCCTCTTCAGGGCCTCGCTGGCATAGGCTCCGGCCGGGACGCTGGCCGGGCTGCCGATGGCGATCCGTTCGAGGGTCGGAAGGTCCGCCATGCCCGAAACCTTTCTCCCCGGCCGGCCCACAAAGACCAGGGTGTTGTAGGCAAAGGGAAAAATCGTCTCCCCTCTGACACCGCCTTTGCCCTTCAGATAGTCCACCCACTCGGGACTTGCCGAAAAGAAGAGGTCCGTGGGGGCCCCATTTTCGATCTGTTTGGCCAAGACGCCCGAGGCGCCGGCGTTCATGACAAAGGTCGTTCCGGGCTGGCGCTGGACATAGAGGTCCGAAAGCTCCCCGACAGCCTCCTTGAGGCTCGCCGCCACTGCCAGATGGACCTCGCCGGCCAGGACCGGTTGGACGCAGCCGAACAGGAAGCCCGCCAGGAGGACCGATACCCGGATGCGCCCGCGGATGGTCGCGACGAAACGGATGAGAGATTGTTCCAAAGCAGACATGACTTTCTCCTTCCTGCCTAGGCAATCAGATACGCCGCGGCGGGCTTCCCCGTTTCCAGGGCGTCGATGATCGCATCGACGGCCGCCTCGTCTTCGACGCGACCGAACCACCAGCCTTCGGGGTAGACGATCATAATCGGCCCGCTGTCGCAGACTTTCAGGCAGCCGGTGCTGGAGACGACGACATCGGTCAGGCCGCGGTCGGCCAGCTCCCCTTCGAGATACTGGAGCAACCCCAGCGAGTTTTTCTTGTGGCAGACCCCCTGCGGACCGCCGGCGGCCCGGAAACTCCCGCAGACAAAGATGTGATGCTTCGGTTTTTTCATTTTTCTCTCCTTCTCCAATTTAAAAAACGACGTCGTCACCCGCAGCCCATGCCGTTCCCGCGGCAACTCTTCCCCAACCCGCAGATTCCCGGGGTCTTCCGCAGGATCTTCGGCACTTCCCGGCCCGAGAGGATCGTTTCGACCCCCTCCGTGGCCATCCCCTCCATGACCACGACCCGGATCTGCGCCGCCTCCATCATTTGCTGCGGCGCGGCGCCGATGCCGCTCGTCAGGACCGCACTGCAATCGCTCATGAGTTCGGCCATGGCCGCCCACCGCTGGCTGCCGCCGCCCGCGGGCGGGGTGCTGCGCCGTTCCACCAGATCCGCCTTGCCGCCCTGCAAGCCGAAGATCCAGAGGGACGCGGCCTCGCCCAGGTGCTGGTTGACGAAGATCCCCTCCCGGCTGGCCACGGCCACGTAAGGCCGCTCGGCCGTGGCCGTCGTCGCGGCCGCACGCTTCAGGAGCGCCTGGATCTCCGCGTCTTGCCCCTCGCCCAGGAGTCCCGCGGCGTCGGCCCGGCAGCGGTGGCAATGGGCCATCTGCGGCATATAGAGACTGATCTCGCCGCGGAGCGTCCGCATCGTCTCTTCCATTGGCGGGGCGATCCCGGCGAAGGGGGTCCCGGCCACATGGACCATGGGGATGCAGTTCATGATATCGGCCTTAAGCATCGAAACGGTCCGGGCGATCGCCGCCACATGGCCGTCGTTGACGCCGGGGATGACGACGGTGTTGATCTTCACGACGATTCCCTTTTCCTTGAGCCGCCGGATCCCCTCCAACTGCCGCTCCAGGATGATTCGGGCCGCATCGAGCCCCCGGTACATATGCTGGTTCACCCGAGCCCAGGCGTAGATCTTTTGGCCGATCTCGGGATCGACGGCATTGACGGTGAGAGTCACATGGCTGATCTTGAGCAGCGCCAGTTCATCGATATAGTAGGGGGTGAGCCCCAGGCCGTTGGTGGCCAGGCAGAGGAGCATCTCGGGATGGCGCTCCCGGACGAGCCGGAGCGTCTCCATGGTCGCCTCTCCGTTGGCGAAGGGGTCGCCGGGGCCGGCGATCCCGACGACGGCGATATTGCCGATCTTTGTCAGCACCGTATCGAGATAGGCGGCGGCCTGGCGGGGCAAAAGGACGGCCCCGGCCACACCGGGCCGCGATTCGTTGACGCATTCGAAATCGCGGTTGCAATAGTTGCACTGCATGTTGCACTTGGGGGCCACGGGCAGATGGATCCTGCCGAAGCGGTGCCGGGCCTCTTTGCTGAAACAGGGATGGTGGTCGATATTCATGAGTCTTTCCTCATAGCGTGCCGTAAACGGGGTGTCTCAGCGCCCCTTTAGATATAGCTGTAACCCACGGACGATGCCTCCTGGCTCGCCTCGATGAGGGTGTTGACGATCCGGTCGAAGAGCTGTTGCGTCCCCCGGTACCCCACATGGAGAATGCGTTGCCCGCCGATCCGGTCGTGGATGGGAAAACCGACCCGGACCAGCGGAATCCCCAGCTTCCGGGATACCGAGTAACCCTTGCTGTGGCCGATGACGAGCTCGGCCCCGAGCCTCCGGGCCTTCTCCTCGATGGTCAGGAAATCCGTGTCCTCGACGATCTCGGGCGTCTCGCGGCTGTTTTTCAGAACGGCATGGACCGTCTCCCGGAAGTTCCCCGGGGCGGCCCCGGTGGCGATCAAAACCGGTGCTATCCCGATCTCGTCGAGAAAGGAGGCCAGGCCCGTCACGAAGTCCGCCTCGCCGTAAAGAACGGCCCGCTTCCCGAAGAGATACTTGTGGCCGTCGATGTAGGCATCCACGAGGCGGCCCCGCTCCTGTGCGTATTTCCGGGGCAGGGACTTTCCCGTCCACTCGCCCAAGGCGGCGCAGAACCGGTCCGTGGCCCCGATGCCGATCGGCATGGTCAGGTTCACGGCCGGCACGCCGAAGGTTTCCGCAAGAAAAGTGGCGGCCGTCTTTTGCCCGTCCGGGGGAATGCCGAACCGGAGGGTCGCCTTGGCCCGGCCCATCGCCCGGATTGCCGGAACCGGGGTGCCGCCTGCCGAGAGCTTCTCGTATTCCTCCCAGGACTCGCCGTCCAGGGTCTCGGAAGTGTCGGGGAGGAGCGTATAGGCGACGCCATAATCGGCGAGGATCTCCTTTAAGTACCGCAGGTCCTCGGGGGAGAGAAATCCCGGGAGGAGGTTGAGCCGCTCCTGAGCGGGGCCGCCTTCGGCCAGGGCCGCGACGGTCGCCCGGACCGCCTCGTGAAAGCCCTCGATGTGGGTTCCCCGGTAGCTGGGCGTCGAGGCATGGAGAAGGACAGGAATCGCTTCTCCCGCTTTCGCCTTGACGTACTGGTCGCAATAGAGCCCCACATCGTCGCCGATCGTCTCGGTCAGACAGGTGGTGGCGATCCCGATCACCGCAGGCTGGTACTGCCGCGTCAGGTTGCCGAGGGCTCTCTTGAGGTTGTCGCCGCCGCCGAAGATGGCGCTCTCTTCACTCAAGTTCGACGAGGCGATGTCGATCGGCTCCTTGAAGTGGCTGATCACATAGCGGCGGATATAGGTCGGGCACCCCTGGGACCCGTGGATCAGGGGGATGCACCCGGCGATCCCCCGAAAGGCGATGCTGGCCCCCAGAGGCGCGCAGAGCTTGCAGGCGTTGCGCGTCGAGACGAAGGGCTCTGCCTTTGTCCCCTCAGGCGGCCAGGCTTTTTTTGCTGTTGCTGCTTCCATCTTGCTCCTCCTTTCCGGACGCCGAGCGTCTTAGCCGCGCCGGAGAAAACTGCCATACCGGGCTCATGAGCGAGCCGTAGACCTCACGGCTGAAATTGACCATCCCTTCGAATCCCGCGAGGGAGATCTTCCGTTCATGGTTGTGGTCGCAGAAGGCGACCCCCATCTTGTAGGCGATGGGCCGCTCCTTGACCCCGCCGACCAGGAGATCGACCTCCTTTTCGGCGATGAACCGGGAGAGTTCCAGGGGGTTCGCGTCATCGACGATGATCGTCCCCTCGTCGCAGATCTCCTGGAGGTACTCGTAGTCCTCTTGGCTGCCGGTCTGGCAGCCGACCACGACGGTCGGCATCCCCAGATGGCGGAAGGCCTTGACGAGCGAGAAGGCCTTGAAGGAGCCGCCCACGTAAGCGGCGGCCCTTTTCCCGGCCAGCGCCGACCTGTACCTTTGCACCTCGGGATAGATCCGGTTCATCTCCTCCCGGACCAGGGCTTCGGTCCGTTCCATCATGGCCGGATCGTTGAAATGACGCGCCACGCCGTAGAGCGCCTCGGCCGTATCCTCGATCCCGAAATAGGAGACCCGGGTGTAGGGGATCCCGTATTTTTCCTGCATCATGACCGCAAGCTGGGTCATGGAGCCGGAACACTGGACCACATTGAGCGAGGCGTGGTGCGCCCGACGGATCTCGTCCACCCGGCCGTCGCCGGTCATGCAGGAGACGACCTTCACTCCCATGCGGCGGTAGTACTCCTTGATGATCCAGGTTTCGCCGGCGAGGTTGAAGTCCCCGAGGATGTTGATGGCCGGGCCGGAATCGGCCGGCGTTTCGGTATCCTCGCCCACGAGCCTAAAGAGGGCCTCGCAGGCCGCCTTGTAGCCGTCTTTTTTCGTCCCCCGAAACCCCTCGGAGTGGACCGGGATGACCGGGATTCCCCACTCGGCTTCAACCTTTTTGCAGACGGCCTGGACGTCGTCGCCGATGAGGCCGATGATGCAGGTGGCGTAGACGAAGGCCGCCTTGGGCCGGTGGGCCGCGATCAGTTCCGTCAGGGCCGCCTGGAGCTTCTTTTCCCCGCCGTAGATGACCTCCTTTTCCCGGAGGTCCGTGGAAAAGCAGAGCCGATGGAGCTCCGGCCCCGAAGAAAGGGCGCCGCGGATGTCCCAGGTATAGGCCGCGCAGCCGATGGGGCCGTGGACCAGGTGGATGGCATCGGCGATGGGGTAGAGGACGACCCGGGAGCCGCAGAAGACGCAGGCCCGCTGGCTCACGGCGCCGGCCAGGCTCGCCTTGCCGCAGGCCATGTCGATCTTGGCGTCGCCGCTCTTCTCGTAAACCTGTTTTTTTCGTCCTTCCAAAATTTCAATCATGGCATTCCTCCTAACGCCTAACGACACCTTTTCTTACTCCGGCATCCAGTCCAGCTCTGGATTCCTGCTCCCCGACCCAGTCGGAGGAGGGGGCCCGCTTCGCGGGAATGACAAAAAAGCTGAAACATACTTTTTGCGAGACCTTGGGAAACTTGATCCCGGCAGCGCGCATTGGAGATTTTTCGGGGCACCCTGCTCCCGCAGTGCAGCGACCGCAAAGGCAATGTCTGAGCGCCGAAGGCGCGAGTTTTGCCTTTGCAGCGAAGCGAGGAGATGCAGGGTCGGAAAATATCCGGCGCGCAGAGGGATCATGGTTCCCGAGGTCCTACCGCTTTTTTGTCTTTCTTTTCCGTTTCTCACATCACCAGTTCAAAGCTCTCTTCCGGGGCATCCCGGTCCTGACGGTCCATCAGGGCGTTCAGGATCTTCTCCAGCAGCCGCATCGCCCCCTGGTAGCCGACGATCGGGAAGTACTGGTGGCCGACCCGGTCGTAGATGGGAAAGCCGATGCGGATGAGCGGGATATCCTCGTCCCGGGCGATGTACTTCGCGTAAGTGTTCCCGAAGAGCAGGTCCGGTTTCAGCTGCTTTACGTACTGGTGAAACTGGAACATGTCGGTCCCCAGGCCGGCCTTCACGACCACCCCGTCGCCGGCCAGCTCCCGGATCCGCCGCTCGAACTTGGGGCCCGGCGGCGTCCCGGTGACCACCAGCACCACCTCCATGTCCAGGTCGGTCAAAAACTGGGTGAGCGAGACCAGATGGTCCGGGTCTCCGACCAGGGCGACCTTTTTCCGGAAAAAGTACTGGTGCATGTCCGTGGTCAGATCGACGACGCGGCCCCGCTCCACCATGAGGCTCTCGGGCACGCTCACCCCGGCCGCCTTCCGGAGGGCGTCGATCAGGGCATCGGTGGCCTGGAGACCGATGGGCAGGTCCAGGACCTCGAAAGGCACCTTGCATTTCGTGTCCAGGAGCTTGGCCGCCGGAAGCGAGGCGGTCCTGCCCAGGGCGAAGGTCAGGGCGCTGTCGCCGGCGCTTTTGATCGCCTCGACCTTGGTGCCTCCCTTGGGATACATGTGAAACTTGCCGTCCAGGGGGCTGTTGACCACTTCCGAGGTGTCGGGAAACGTGACGGCAGCGATCCCCAGTTCCGCGGCGATCCTTTTCACCTCCGCCATGTCCGAAGGCTCGACGTACCCCGGGATGATGTTGAATTGCCGGAGTTTCGTCCCTGAGCTTTCCGCCAGGTACTGGACCATGGCCTGGGTCATGTTGGCAAAGCCGGTCACATGGGACCCCTTGAAGCTCGGCGTATTGGCATGGATCACCCTTTTCCCCGCCGGGATCTTCCCCTCGGCCTGGGCCTTGTTGACGATCTGGGTCAGATCGTCGCCGATCACCTCGGAGAGGCAGGTGGTGTTCACGGCGATGAGGTCGGGGCCATAGATGGAGAAGATATTGGCGATCGACTCCAACAGATTCGCCTGGCCGCCGAAGACCGAGGCCCCTTCGGTGAAGGAGCTGGTGGTGGCCATGATCGGGTCCTTGTAGTGGCGGGTCAAAGCGCTCCGGTGATAGGCGCAGCACCCCTGCGAGCCGTGGCTGTGGGGCAGACAGTTGTGGATGCCCAGGGCCGCGTACATGGCCCCCACGGGCTGGCAGGTCTTGGCCGGGTTGACCGTCAAGGCCGACCGTTCTATTTGTTCTTCCGGTGTATGTCTCAGTAACATGACTCTTCCCTTTCCTTGAAGCCTTCCCACTCCCGGGCCCTGTGATCATTCGCCAACGGCTTTGCAAAAAGGCCAGAGGCAAGGCGCGCAAAGTCCGAGGAACGAGGCGTACTTTTCGCGTACGCCGCAGTGACGAGGGCTGTAGCGCAACGCAGCATATGGGCTTTTCCCAAAGCCGTTCTATTTGTTCCAGCCGTAGCTTCCCGCAAGCTCCGGGCTTGCCTGCCAGGGCGCCTTCACGAAGCGGAAGATCCGGGTGTTCACCAGCCGGTCGATCTCCCGGTAGAAGTTGATGGCCCCCTTGAACCCCGCATAGGGGCCGCTGTAGTCGTAGCTGTGGAGCTGCTTGAGCGGTATCCCCGCCTTCTGGATCACGTATTTCTCCTTGACGCCGGCGCAAAAGACGTCGGGCCGGTATCTTTCCATGAGGACCTCCGCCTCGTGGTGGTTCAGATCGTCGATGACCAGGGTCCGGTCGGCCATCTCGGGCATCATCCCGTCGTAGGCGTTGAACCGGATCCCCGTTTCCGCCTCCAGCCTCATGATCTCCGCCTCGTCCTTGCGGGCCCGGTAGCGTTCCGGATCGGCCTCGACGGTCAGCTCCTCGATGTTCCGCGTGTCGGCGTCGACGGCGATCTTCGGGATCACCTGGCGCCCCTCGTAGTCGTCGCGATGGCCGAACTCGTAGCCCGCCGAGACGGTCTTCATGCCGATCTCCCCGAAGAGCTCCTGGTAGTGGTGGGCCCGGGAGCCGCCCACGAAGAGCATGGCGAGCTTTCCCTCGCAGCGGGCCTGGACCTCCTGGCGCACCTGTTCCACCGCAAACATCTCCTGGGCGATCACCTTCTCCACCCGCTCGATCAGCTCCTGATCGCCGAAATAGGCGGCGATCCGGCGCAGGGACTTGGCCGTGGCGTTGGCCCCCACGAAGTTGACCTTGAACCAGGGGATGCCGTAGCGTTTCTCCATCATCTCGGCCAGGTAGTTGATGGAGCGGTGGCACATGACCACGTTCAGATCCGCCGTATGGGCGCTGGCGAACTCGTCGTACTCGGAGTTGCCGCTGAAGGTGGAGTGGACCGTGAGGCCGCAGAGGTCCGTGATCCGCTCGATCTCGAAGGCATCGCCGCCGATGTTGTATTCCCCCAGGATGTTGAGCCGGAATCGCCCCTCCTTGGGCGCCTCCAGCTGTCCCACCACCTCGGTGAAGACCTTGTTGTTGGCGATGTGGTGGCCGGCGGACTGGCTCACCCCCTTGTATCCCTCGCAGCTGAAGCCGAAGATGTTGACCTCCGGATGCTTCGCCTCCATCTCCCGGGCCACGGCGTGGACGTCGTCGCCGATGAGCCCCACCGGGCAGGTGGAGAAGATGCCGATCGCCTTGGGGTGGAAGAGACTGATCGCCTCCTCGATCGCCTTCTTCAGTTTCTTTTCGCCGCCGAAGATCACCTCCTCCTCCTGCATGTCCGTCGAGAGGGCATAGGGCATGAAGTTGGTGTCACCGGCCGTCTTCGGCCGGGTCTGGTTGCGCCTCGTCAGCCAGCTGTAAAAGCCGCAGCCGATCGGCCCGTGAGTGATCTGGAGGATGTCCCGGGTGGGGCCCAGGACCACCCCCTTGCAGCCCGCGTAGGCGCAGCCGCGCATGGTGAGGATGCCGGGGATGGTCCGGGTGTTGGCCAGGATCTCCGGCGCCTGCCGGTCCGCATCCACTTTGTTCACCACGATCTGCCGGCTGCGCCGGCGGGCCACCTTGACGGGATACTTGCGGAGGATCTCTTCTTTCACCTCTGTCGCATCTATGTTCATTGCCATTGCCTTATCCGTTGCCATCGTCTTGCTCCTTTTTCTCCCTACGCATCGTCGAGGGTTTCATCGCCCGTCTCGCCGGTCCTGATCCGGACGGTTTCGGAGACGGGCAAAACGAAGATCTTGCCGTCGCCGGACTTGCCGGTCCGGTTGAGGGCGATGATCGTGGCGACCGCCTTCGGGACGAGCTTGTCGGGGACCACGATCGAGATCATCCGCTTGGGGATGAGCCGCTGACTGCTGCCCAGAAGCGAGATCGCCTCCTCGTAGCCCTGCTCCGCCCCCTTGAGGAGCTCCAGGCTGACCAGCCCCTTGCCCCTGCCCAGGCACTCCCGGGCATGCATGGAGGAGATTCCCGCGTCGGAAAGCCCCTTTTTCGTCTGGTTGATCCGGTTCATCCGGATGATCGCCATCACCTCTTTCACAGCCGCACCTCCTCGGTCCCGGCCGCCGTCTCCCTGATCCCGGAGCTGACGGTGTAGACCTCATCCACCGGAGAGACGAAGATCTTGCCGTCGCCGAAGGCCCCTTTGCCGCCGGAGCGGGCCGTGGCCAGGACGAGCTTGATCACCAGATCCTTGTCCCCGTCGGGCACCACCATCAGGAGCAGTTCCTTGGGGATCTCGTCGTAGGTGATGTCCCCGATCTTGATCCCCCGCTGTTTTCCCCGGCCCGAGACCCCCATCCGCGTCACGGCCGGGAACCCCTCGGACATCAACTTTTCCAATACCGCATCGACCTTTTCCGGCCGCACAATCGCTCTGATCATCTGCATGGTTCTTGCCTCCTTATGGCATCTATGGTCGTTCCTAGATCG
>JAKAFS010000147.1 GCA_021817825.1 Deltaproteobacteria bacterium
TTCGCCGAACCGAATCTGCTGACGGTTATTTCGGCGATCGAGGCCGCTGACAAGCCGGTAGTCGCCGCGATCCACTCGGTGGCCATGGGCGGGGGGCTGGAGCTCGCCCTGGGCTGCCACTACCGCGTGGCCGCGCCGGGGGCGCAGATCGCCCTCCCGGAGGTGAAACTCGGCCTCCTGCCCGGTGCGGGAGGCACCCAGCGCCTGCCCCGCGTGGTCGGCGTGGAAACCGCGCTCACGATGATCGTTACCGGCAATCCGACACCTTCCGAGAAGCTCGCCGGCACGAAGCTGTTCGACCGGATGATCGCGGGGGACCTGATGGCGGGGGCCATCGCCTTCGCAGAGTCGATCGCCGAAAAGCGGCCGCTTCCGAAGGTGCGCGACATCCGGATCGACCTTCCCAACCGCGAGGCCTTCTTTCAGACGGCGCGCGCCACCGTCGGTGCGGCGTCAAAGCATTTTCCCGCCCCGCTCAAGTGCGTCGACAGCGTGGAGGCCGCCGTCACATTGCCCTTCGAGGAGGGGATGAAAGTGGAACGGGATAATTTCCTTGCGCTCGTGCAGACGACGGAGAGCAAGGCCCTGCGCCACTATTTCTTCGGTGAACGCGCGGCGTCCAAGATCCCCGATGTGCCGAAGGATACGCCGAAGCGCCCGATCCAATCGGCGGCGGTCGTCGGGGCCGGCACCATGGGGGGCGGCATCGCCATGAACTTCGCCAACGCCGGGATCCCGGTCGTCGTCCTGGAGGTGAATCAGGGGATGATGGACAAGGGGCTGGCCACGGTGCGCAGGAACTACGAAAGCTCCCTGAAAAAGGGCCGCCTCACCCAGGAGAAATTCGATCAGCGGACGGGGTTGATCCGGGGGACTCTGTCCTACGACGAGATTAAAGACGCCGACATCGTTATCGAAGCGGTGTTCGAGGAGCTGGGTGTCAAGGAGAAGGTGTTCCGGAAGCTCGACGAGGTGATGAAGCCGGGCGCCATCCTCGCCTCCAACACCTCCACGCTCGACGTCAACAAGATCGCAGGCTTTACCAGGCGGCCGCAGGATGTGATCGGCACGCACTTCTTCAGCCCGGCCAACATCATGAGGCTCCTGGAGATCGTGCGCGGAGAGAAGACCGCCAAGGATGTGCTCGCCACCGTCATGGCGCTCGCCAAGAAAATCAGGAAGATCGGAGTGGTTTCGGGTGTCTGCGACGGTTTCATCGGGAACCGGATGATCGAGCAATACGGGCGGCAGGCGGGATTCCTCCTCGAAGAGGGCTGTCTCCCGGAACAGATGGACCGGGTGATGGAGGAGTTCGGGTTTGCCATGGGACCGTTTCGGATGAGCGACCTCGCCGGTAACGACATAGGATGGTACATCCGCAAACGGCGCTATGCCGAGAGTCCGGGGGTCGTCTACTCCAAGACCGCCGATCTGCTCTGCGAGATGGGGCGCTTCGGCCAGAAGACCGGCGCCGGCTGGTACGACTACAAACCGGGCGACCGCAAGGCCTATCCGTCGGAGGTGGTGAACGCGATGATCGTCAACCACTCGAAGGAGATCGGCGTGGAGCGGCGCACCATCAGCGATGAAGAGATCGTCGAGCGACTGGTCTACGCCCTGGTCAACGAGGCGGCCTGCATCCTGGCGGAGGGGATCGCGCAACGGGCGTCGGATATCGACATCATCTATCTTACCGGCTACGGCTTCCCGATGCACCGCGGCGGCCCCATGTTCTACGCCGATACCGTCGGCCTGACCAATGTGGTTGCGGCGATGGAGAAATACGCCCGCGGGCGCCACGGCGGGTTCTGGAAGCCCGCGCCGCTCCTGGTCAAGCTTGCCGCCGAGGGAAAGACTTTTAACTGATTGAGGGAGACAACAATGCTGAAAACCAGACTGACGGAGCTACTCGGGATCAAACATCCCATCATCCAGGCCGGCATGGGGCCGTTCAGCAACAACAACCTCTGCGTCGCCGCGGCCAATGCGGGGATACTCGGCCTGCTTTCCACCAGCGGACTTTTTGACAAGGAAGGGCAACCCTGGATTTATAAGGCCTTTGTGGAGAGCGGCGAGGCGTCGATGGACGACGATATGGCTCAGGTGCTCGAGAAGATTCTGAAACGGACGTATCGGCTGACGAAGGACCGGGGCGGAATCTTCGGGATCAACGTGATGGTGTCGACGGAAGTGCTCCCCCTGTCGCAGATCCTGATCGATACGGCGGTCCGGGTCCGTGAGGAGAACCCTGCGATGAAGGAGCATTTCAAGGTGCTCTTCACCTCGGCCGGCGACCCCGTTCCCTGGCGCGAGAAGATCAAGTCCGCCGGATTTACCTGGCTTCACGTCGTCCCTTCGGTGAAGGGCGCCCTGCGGTGCAGGAAGGCGGGGGTGGATTGCATCGTCGCTTCCGGCCATGAAGGCGGTTTTCACATCGCCTGGGAGCCGGTCCACTCGATGGTTTTACTGCCTGCCGTGATCGATGCGATAGCGGATCCGGGCTTCCCCGTGGTGGGGGCCGGCGGATTCTGCGACGGGAGGACCCTGGCGGCGGCGATCGCCATGGGGGCCGCCGGGGTCCAGATGGGGACAAGGCTTCTGGCGACCCAAGAGAGTGACTTCCACCCCTTGTGGAAGGAGCAGGTCGTCAAAACGGAGGATCGCGGAACCCTGGTCGCCCGCGGCGTCGTAGGACCTGCCCGGTGGCTGAAGACCCCTTCCAGCATGACCCATCTGCAGAATACCATCGTGAAGTCTCCCGGGGTGTTTACCGGGATCCCCGATGACTGGAGCACCGTCCCGCCTGAGTTGATCGCCTATGAAAGGGCCGGCATCAAGGCCGTCTGCATGGGCGACCGGGCAAACGCGATGATGGCGGGGGGTGAATGCGCGCAGCGGGTGAACGACCTGCCCAAGGTCCGGGACCTGATCGACAGGATCGTGGGGGAGGCCACCGAGATCGTAAAGAACATGCATCGGCATCTTGACGCTTCGTGAGGCCGCCCAATGGCTCCATCGACACTGTTCTACTTCCTGTGCGCGTCCGTCGCCCTTACCGTAGCGCCCGGCCCCGATAATATCTTCGTTGTCACCCAGGGGATCACCCGCGGGAGAAGACCGGCCATCGTCACCGCCCTGGGCATGTGCAGCGGAATCAGCGTTCATACGACTGCGGCGGCCTTCGGGATCTCGGCGGTATTTTATTCGTCGGTCATTGCCTTCAACGTCGTCAAATATGCCGGAGCGGCGTACCTGCTGTATCTGGCCTACAAGACGCTCCGGGACCGATCCGCGATAAAGCTTCCGCTTGCCGACGACAGGCCCGATGCGGCCCTGTTCAAGCGGGGGTTCATCATGAACGTCCTCAACCCGAAGGTCGCGATGTTCTTCCTGGCGTTTCTGCCGCAGTTCGTCACTCCCAATACCGGTTATTTCCCCCTCCAGATGCTGCTGCTGGGATTCCTGTTCATGGTCCAGGCCGTCGTCATTTTCTGCCTGATCGGCTATTTCTCGGGAACTATCGGCGGCTTCCTCCTTGCCAGACCAAAGACGGCGAAGTATTTTGACTGGTTGACTGTCGGGGTCTTTACGTCGCTGGGCCTCAGGCTGGCCCTGGCGGAGAGGGGATAGGGGGCCTGCCGCAAAGCCCCGTGCCTTGACAAAACAATGAAGATGTGCAGGAAATGCGCCCGACGCAGTTGAACCATCCTATCCTTCTGTGGGAAATGAAACTATGAAAACGTATGAACAGATCAACGATCGTATCGATTCCGGGAAAGCCGTGGTGCTGACGGCCGATGAGATCATGGATTACGTGGACAGAAAGGGCCTCCAGGCCGCGGCCGAAGAGGTGGACGTCGTCACGACCGCCACATTCGGACCGATGTGTTCGTCGGGATGCTTTTTGAACTTCGGACATTCCAAGCCGAAGATCCGCATGTCCGAGGCATGGGTCGCCGATGTGCTCGTCTACACGGGCCTCGCTGCAGTGGATGTCTATCTGGGGGCGACGCAGCTCCGTCACGGAGATCCGGCCAACATGTATCCGCCCGGCGAGTTCCGGTACGGCGGCGGTCACGTGATCGAGGACCTTGTGGCGGGGAAAAAGCTTCAGCTTTTCGCCCTCTCCTACGGCACGGACTGTTATCCGCTCCGGGAGATCCGCACCTACTTCACCATCCGGGACCTGAATCAGGCGATCATGGTCAATCCGCGAAACTGCTACCAGAATTACAATGTGGCGATCAACCGGTCGGACCATACGATTTACACCTACATGGGCAAGCTCGAGCCCCGTCAGAAAAACGCGAATTACTGCTCCGCGGGGCAATTGTCGCCGCTGCTCAACGACCCCTACTACGAGACCATCGGGGTAGGCACGCGTGTCTGGCTGGCCGGCGCGCAGGGGCATGTGTACGCCGAAGGGACGCAGCACGCCGGCGGCGTCGGCAGAACGCCGGACGGCGTGCCTACCGGCGGAGCGGGAACGCTGGCGCTGACCGCCGACATGAAGCAGATGCGCAAGGAGTTTGTCCGGGGCGTCAGCTTCATCGGATACGGTGTTTCGCTCTCCCTGGGGGTAGGCATTCCCATTCCCATCCTCAATGAGGAAGTCCTGAGAC
>JAKAFS010000148.1 GCA_021817825.1 Deltaproteobacteria bacterium
TTGAAACGGTATTATGGACGAGCGGATCGTCGTCGACGTCTCGAGGGCGAAGTGCGGGGAGCTTTCGGTCGACCGGTTACGCGGGAAAATTCCCGCCGGCTATCCGCTCGTGCATAAGCTGGCGCGGGTGAAATAGGACCTGCGGCAGAACCACAAGGTCATCTTGACGGAATCCAGAGCAATCAGAGGAGGGATGCTGCACATGGGGCGAAATTTGACTCGCAAAATCATTGGGGAACATCTCGTTGAGGGAGAAATGATCCCGGGACAAGAGATCGCCATCACAGTTGATCAAACGATTACGCACGACCTGCAGGTTCTGGGCTGGCAACAATTTGAGGCCATGGGACTGCCGGGCGGGAAGACGGAGCTCTGGGTCAACTATACGGACCATAATATACTCCAGATCGATTTCCGGAATGCCGACGATCACCGGTATCTGCAGTCGGTGTCTGCCAAGTATGGGGCGCTATTCTCCCGGGCAGGCAACGGTATCTGCCATCAGGTTCATCTTGAACGTTTCGCCGTGCCGGGCAAGACGCTTGTCGGTACTGACAGCCATATCCCGAATGCCGGCGGCATCGGCTCCCTGGCCATCGGCCTGGGAGGGCTGGAAGCGATTGCGGCATCCGGCGGCGGGCGGCTCTATCTGGTCATGCCCAAAGTAGTGGGGGTGAAACTGACCGGCAAACTGGGCCCATGGGTCGCCGCCAAAGACGTCATCCTCGATGTGCTGCGGCGCCTCACCGTAAAGGGGGGGGTCGGCAGGATCTTTGAATATTACGGCCCCGGAGTGGAAACGTTGAGCGTCACCCAGCGGGCGACCATATGCAACATGGGTGTCGAGCTGGGAGCAACAACTTCAATATTTCCCAGCGATCACCGGACAAAGGCCTTCTTGGCGGCCCAGGATCGAAGTCAGAGCTGGAAGGAAATGGGCGCCGATCCCAATGCCACCTACGACGAGCACCTGGAGGTCAACCTGAGCGGATTGGAACCTCTGGTCGCCAAACCTCACAGCCCGGACAACGTCGTCACGGTGCGGGAAGTGGAAGGCATGCCGGTCAGCCAGGTGTGCATCGGCTCCTGCACCAACTCGTCTTACGAGGATCTGATGATTGTAGCCACTGCCCTCAAAGGCAAGACCGTACACCCCAATGTCGGTCTCACCATCACACCCGGCTCCAAACAGGTGTTCACCATGCTCGCCCGGAACGGTGCCTTGACCGACCTCATCGCCGCCGGCGCCCGCATCCTCGAGTCGTTCTGCGGACCTTGCTGCGGACAGGGCCTGGCACCGGTGACAGGGGGTGTATCGGTACGGTCCTTTAACCGCAATTTCCTCGGCCGCAGCGGGACGCCCGATGCCCATATCTATCTGGCCAGCCCGGAAACCTGTGTGGCGACCGCCCTGCGCGGAGTCATAACCGATCCTCGCGATATGGGCGATCCCATCGTTATCGAGCCCCCCGGACAGTATGCTGTAAATGACAATATGATCCTCGCCCCGGCGCGGAGCGGGGAAGCCATTGGGATCATCTGCGGCCCCAACATCAAACCGGTGCCTGTCGCCAAACCTGTCGAGGATACTCTCCGGCACAGGGTGTTGATCAAGGTCGGGGAGGATATTACCACTGACCATATTTTGCCGTCGGGAACCCACATCCTGTCCCTGCGTTCGAATGTTCCGGCTATTTCCGAGTATATGTTCCGGGCAGTGGACCCGACCTTCGTCAATCGGGCAAAGGAGTGGGGAGGGGGGTTCGTGGCAGGGGGCATGAACTATGGCCAGGGCTCGAGTCGAGACCATGCGGCCATGGCCACCATGTTCTTGGGTGTCAAGGCCGTTCTGGCAAAATCATATGCCCGTATTCATTACATCAACCTGATTAACGTCGGCGTTATGCCTCTGACTTTTGTCAACGCTTCCGATTATGATACTCTGGATCAAGGTGATGAACTGGAGATTTCGTGTATTCATTCGGCGCTGCCCGCGAGAGAGAATCTGACAGTAAAGAATCTGACAAAAAACAGAAAATTCCGGCTTGCCCATGATTTTTCCCAACGGCAGATGAACATCATATTGGCCGGTGGATTGGTTAACTACACCAAAAAAGAAAGAACGGAGGGGTGAAGGATCTGTGAGCGCTGTCGGAATCGATAAGGAGGTTTTATGAAGTGGTGGAAATGTCTCTGCCGCAGCCGGAGGATAAGGGGCTTGGCATGCGTTTTCATGCTGACCGTTTTGACTGCTTTATTGTCCGCTTGCGGCGGGGGCTCTGACGCCCCCGGCTTCGATTCGCAAACGGCTCAGCTGATGCAGGCTTCCCTTGATGCCGGCGTCAGCGAAATTGGCGTCCCCGGGGCAACGATGACCGTGGTCAGACCCGACGGCGCCAGGTGGGCCGGTGTCAGCGGGCTTTCGGTTATCGAACAAAACACGGCCATGGCTCCCGGCCTCAAGTTCAGGATCGGCAGCGTGAGCAAAACTTTCACGGCGACAGTGGTTCTGCAGCTCGTGCAGGAAGGCGCATTATCCCTTGACGACAAGCTCGAATCGCTTTTTCCCGGCCTTGTCCCCAACGGGGCGCGGATCAGCGTGCACCAGATGCTGAACCATACCAGCGGACTCTTCGATTATGCCCAGGCTAAAAATCCCGATTTCCTGGAGGGGCTGTTTTTAAATCCGCTTCGAAAATGGAAACGGGAAGAACTCATAGCGATAGCCAACGCCAATGCACCGTACTTTCCGCCCGGGACCGGATTTCACTACTCCAACACCAATTACGTTCTGCTCGCCATGATCATCGAGAGGATAACGGGGAGGACTTACTCCCAGGAGGTCACGGCGCGGATACTTGTCCCGCTCGGATTGGAAAATACATCCGTTCCGGATGGGCCCGACATGCCGGCGGGCTCGACGGAGGGATACGCCTACGTAACCGACAGGTGGGTCAATGTGACAAGGTTCGACCCCTCCTGGGCATTCGGGACGGGTGGCATCGTTTCCAACAGCGGGGATATGCTGATCTGGCTCGATGCACTGCTGAAGGGGGCCTTGCTCGATCCGCAGCGCAAGGCACAGATGTTTACCTACGTCAGCATGGGAGTGCCCGGCTTTGGATACGGCCTCGGGATTGAGAAGCAGGGCGAAGCGGTCGGCCATACGGGCGACTTTGTCTACGGCGGGCAGGCCGCTGTATATGAATATAAGGGATGGAGGTTCATCGTGCTCGTAAATGCATCTCCGTCAAAAGAAATTCAACTTTTCGGAAGCGAATATATTATGTACAAGACAATAAAGGCCCTGGGGATCTGGTAAAAAGGGGAATGCCTTTCGATCGGGAGTTATATTTTTTATGATGAAGACTGATTTGAAACCGCCTGTTGATGGGCAAGAAACCCTCCCCTGTGTCGGTGGTGCGCCCCCTGAAATCCGATGGGACGATGGCCTGGGATTTCGCACTATCATGGGCGACACGACGCCGGACAATGAATTGTTGAAGCTGATCGCGGAGCGCATCCGGGTCGCGGCCCGTCATTTGGGCCTGACGCGGGATGATCTGTTCCGCATTTTTAGCCGGCACAGCATTTTCGAGGGGGAAGCAGACGAATCCGGTGTCGGAGTCAAAACCAGCTTCATCCTGGTCGAGACGCATCACCTCATCCAGGGCCGAGTGGGCAAGGGGGCTCTCAAACTGGTTTTCCCGCAGGATCTTTTGGGTCAAAACAGTCAATTCCAGGAATCGGAACCCGGCGTAGTGGAGGTGGTTAGGCCGCCGGGCATGGCCCGCTGGACCAAGGCGGCCGAAGCGGAGGCGTTGGTCAAGCAGGCCATGCGCGAATTTATGACGGGTGAAAGCCTGAGCATGAGTCTGAAAAGCCAGGCGACGGGTGCACCCTTTGCCGGCAGCGAAGGATTGATGTTGTGTGCCGCACGGGAATTTGATGGGGCCGGCGGGCGGTACTGGCTGAAATCCCTGCTCAAGGGAGGGGAAGAGCATGCGCAGGAAGACAAGGAGTTGATTGAATGGATGATGAACGGCGCTGCCGAAATGCTCACGCGTGCCCAACGGATCGCTTATGACAAAATCGTTCACGCTGCCGAAACCAACACCACTCTCACCGCCCGGCTCGATTTGCAGCTGGCCGCAAATGTGGCGGAAGGGCATCTCCGGACCTTGCTCACCAGCGATCCGGCTATCATCATCGGAGACGAGGATATGACGGTCCGGCTGCGGGAGATACTGGAACGTAAGAACTACTCGCCAACCGCGTGCGCCCTGGCCCGAGCGGCTGCAAAAATGCAGATGGAGCATGCGATCATGCTGCCGGAATCGCGGGATCGGCTTCGGGATCTTCTCCAGGCGCTGCCCCGCCAGGGATCCCCGACCCCCGCGCAATATCGGGCATTGATGAAATTATTGTTCGGGAGCGGGCAGCGCCAGAAGAAGGAAGACCAGCTCTATCATCACCGGGAGCCGATTTTGCGGGCGCTGTCGGTCGCGCTGTCCACACGCTGCCTGGATGAATGCGGTGAGCCCAGCGTGCTGGCATTTTATCTGACGACGCTGCTGGATAACCAGTGGATCATGATGGAACGCGCGCTGGCCAGGCTGATG
>JAKAFS010000149.1 GCA_021817825.1 Deltaproteobacteria bacterium
CAAGCTCTTCTTCGAGCCGGTGACGTTGGAGGATGTGCTGCACATCCTGAAGGCCGAAAAGCCGCTGGGCGTCATCGTCCAGTTCGGCGGCCAGACGCCGCTCAATCTGGCCTGGGGCCTCGAAGCCGCCGGCGCCCGGATCCTGGGCACCTCGCCGGACGCCATCGATCGCGCCGAGGACCGCAAGCGGTTCCAGGAGATCGTGAACAAGCTGAACCTCCGCCAGCCCGACAACGACACGGCCATGGACACCGACGAGGCGATCGGGGTGGCAGAAAGGATCGGCTATCCGGTCCTGGTGCGCCCCTCCTATGTCCTCGGCGGCCGCTCGATGGAAATCATCTACGACACCGAGAGCCTCCGCGCCTTCATGGTCCGGGCCCTCGAGGTCTCGCCGGGCCACCCGATCCTGATCGACAAGTTCCTGGAGGACGCGATCGAGGTGGACGTGGACGCGATCAGCGACGGCAAGACGACCGTCGTCGCCGGGATCATGGAGCATATCGAAGAGGCCGGGATCCACTCCGGCGACAGCGCCTGTTCGCTGCCGACGATCACCTTCGGCCCGGAACTCCTGGAAACGATCACGGTCCAGACCAAGAAAATCGCCGCCGAGCTTAACGTCGTCGGCCTCATGAACATCCAGTATGCGATCAAGGACGGCGAACTCTTTGTCCTGGAAGTGAACCCCCGGGCCTCGCGGACCATCCCTTTCGTCAGCAAGGCGATCGGCGTCCCCCTGGCGAAGCTGGCCACGAAGGTGATGCTCGGCAAAACCCTTCAGGAGCTGGGGTTCACCGAACCGATCGTGCCCAAGCACGTCTCGGTGAAAGAGGCGGTCTTCCCCTTCAACCGCTTCCCCAACGTGGACATCCTGCTGGGGCCGGAGATGAAATCGACGGGCGAGGTGATGGGGATCGATCATTCCTTCGGCCTGGCCTTTGCCAAATCGCAGATGGCCGCGGGGTTCAAGATGCCCCTGTCCGGCAAGGTGTTCATCAGCGCCCACAGCCACTACAAGGACCGGATCGTTCCCATCGCCCAGGCCTTTGCCCGGATGGGGTTCCAGATTGCCGCCACGGACGGCACGGCCGAGCGGCTCCGGGAGCACGGGGTGGCCGCCGAGACGGTCCTCAAGGTGAGCCAGGGCCGCCCCAACGTGGTGGACCATATCAAGAACGGCGACATCCAGATCGTGATCAACGTCAGCCTCGGCAGACGCTCCTCGCGGGACGCCTACCACATCCGACGCGGGACGCTCCTGTACAACGTGCTCTATACGACGACCGTCTCCGGCGCCAGGGCGCTGGCGGAGGCGATCGACGCCCTGAAGAAGGATCCCTGGGACGTGGCGCCGCTACAGGCGTACCACGGGACATTGAAAGGTTAAATGGGGAAGTGATAGGTTAGATGAGGACAGATTCGGAATCTGTGCCCATTCAACCTATTTACAGAGGAAAAGAACATGCATGATGACGAACTAGATGACAAACCGCGCGAGGAGTGCGGCGTCTTTGCGGTTTACGGCCATGAGGAGGCGGCGCGGGTCGCCTTCTTCGGTCTTTTCGCGCTCCAGCATCGCGGCCAGGAGAGCGCCGGGATCGCTACGGCCGACGGCTGCCAGGTCTGGGAACACAAGGGGATGGGACTCGCTTCGGAGGTCTTCCATGAGGAGATGCTCGCGAAACTTCCGGGAAAACTGGCCATCGGCCATGTCCGCTACTCCACCACCGGCTCTTCGGTGCTCTCCAACGCCCAGCCTTTTTTGGTTCACCACGCCGACGAATACTACGCCCTGGCCCACAACGGCAACCTGATCAACGCTCTGGAACTGCGCGCCGAGCTGGAAGAAAAAGGGTCCATTTTCCAGTCCACGATGGATTCCGAGGTGATCGTTCACCTGATGGCGCCTCATCTCAAGACGGGGCTGGAGGAGGCGCTGACCAAAGCCCTGGGCCGGGTCCAGGGGGCCTACAGCATCGTCATGCTGACGAAGAACAAGGTGATTGCCGTCCGCGATCCCCGAGGTTTCCGGCCCCTGTCGCTGGGCCGCTTCAACGGCGGCTGGGTGGTCGCTTCCGAGACCTGCGCCTTCGACCTCGTGGGGGCGACGTACGTGCGGGACGTCAAGCCCGGCGAGATCATCATCATCGACGACGAGGGACTCCACAGCCTGATGCCCTTCCCGGCCGCGAAACCCTCCCACTGCATCTTCGAACTGATCTATTTCTCCCGGCCCGACAGCCAGATCTTCGGCCAGAACGTCTACCTCTGCCGCAAGCGCCTGGGCCACAAGATGGCCCAGGAATACCGGCCCGACGCCGACCTGGTCATGCCCTTTCCCGATTCGGGGAACTACGCGGCCCTGGGCTATGCCGAAGAGAGCGGCATCCCCTTCGAGATGGCGATGATCCGGAACCACTATGTGGGCAGGACCTTCATCCAGCCCTCCCAGGCGATGCGGGACTTCGGCGTCCGGGTGAAGCTCAATCCCGTCAAGCCCCTCATCGAGGGCAAAAGGATCGTGATCGTCGAAGACTCGATCATCCGGGGGACGACGAGCAAAAACCGGGTCCGTCACCTTAGGGATTGCGGGGCCAAGGAGGTGCACATGGCGGTGAGCTGCCCGCCGACGCGCCACCCCTGCCCCTACGGGATCGACTTTTCGACCCGCGGCGAACTGATCGCCTCGGAAAAGGAAGAGGCCCAGATCGCCTCCTTCATCGGCCTGGACAGCCTGCACTACCTCTCGGTTCCCGGGATGGTCGACGCCACGGGGATGCCGCCGGGGGACTTCTGCCTCTCCTGCTTCACCGGCGATTATCCCCTGACGCCCGCCAAGAGCTTCGGGAAATTCTGCTTCGAAGGCAACCTGCGCTGAGCAGGAGGTCCCTCCTTGCCTAACCGGCGTCAGGCCTTCGTCCTCAGTTCCCAAACCGGGGACCGGGCCTGACGCTGCTCTCTATCGCCCGGAGCTCCGGGCCGCCTGGGGCAAATCAAAAAACGGGCTGGGCAGCCATTTTCCGGCCTGCCCAGCCCGCCACTGTTTTTTCTCCGTCTGTACGCCGGACTAGCGTTCGCTCAGCAATTTCTGATCGGGCTCCCTTCTGTTTTCCCTCCGTGCCGGAGCTGCGGAACGGGTGTGCTCATAGCTGGAGAAAGCGACCTCCGACCCGCCTACCACGGCCTTCAGCTCTTCGACGAATCCCCGCATCTGCTGCGCCTGGGAGTTGAGCTCCGCCGAGGCGCTCGCCGATTCCTCGGCATGGGCCGCCGTCCGCTGCGTCACCTTGTCCATCTCCGCAACGGCCGTGTTGATCTGGTTGACGCCGTGGGCCTGCTCGTCCGAGGCCGTGGCGATCTCATCGACCAGCTGGTTTACCTTTCCCGAAATATCCGCATTGGCCTTGAAGGCCTCCTGGGTGGCCACGGTCAACGCGTTCCCGTTGTGCACCGCCTTGATCGTCTTTTCGATCAGTTCGCTGGTATTTTTGGCCGCCGCGGCCGAACGCATGGCCAGGTTGCGCACCTCGTCGGCCACGACCGCGAATCCCGCCCCCGCCTCGCCGGCCCGGGCCGCTTCGACCGCGGCGTTGAGCGCCAGCAGATTCGTCTGGAAAGCGATCTCATCGATCGTTTTGATGATCTTCCCCGTCTCCTCGCTGGAGCGCGTGATCTCGCCGATGGCGGCGATCAGCTCGGCCATCTGTAGATTTGCCTTGTCCACGACCGATTTCGCCTCATTCATCATCGACCTTGCCTGACCGGCGTTTTCGGCATTCTGCTTGGACATGGAGGAAAGCTCTTCCAGGGACGATGACGTTTCTTCCAACGACGAGGCCTGCTCGGAGGCCCCCTCCGCCAGATTCTGGCTCGATGTGGAGACCTGCATGGACGCGGCCGTCACCTGCTCCGCCCCCTCCGTCATTCCCGCCGCGATCCGGCTGATGGGCCGGGTGATCTGCAGGTTCATGAAAAAGCCCAGACCCACGGCGAGCAGGACGCCAATGAGGGTCAGCACGCTGCCGATGGCCACGGAGGTATTCGCCATGTTCTTGTTGGCCTCCGCCGTGTTCTTGGCCTCGGTGACCAGGAAGTTGACCAGGTCCGTGGCCTCGTTATTCATCTGTTTGGCTGCGGCCGCCCCCTTGCCCAGCCGGATCTCCTCGGCCAGGGCCATGTTTCCCCCATCGGCGGCCGCCATGGACTGGCCGATGAGGTCGCGATACTGTTTGAAGCTCTCCTGCATCTTGGCCAAGCTCTTTTTCGCCTGGTCGGCCACCAGGGCCTCCCCGACCTTTTGCATGGTCTCGTCCAGTTTTTTTGCGTTCCCCTCGAATTTTCTCCGTTCCTCGCCGCGCGCCGCCGGATCTTCCGTCTTCATATAGGCGGTGGCGTTGGACTTGCACGAGTCGATGAGGCTGCCGAGGGCGCCCACGGCAATGGCCGGCACGGTGTTTTCCTCATAGAGGGCCATGTCGGCCATCTGGATCTTCTTGACATAATAGATTCCCACGACGCCGATGACAGCGGCAATCAGCGCAACGCAGAGAAATCCCGCAAGCAGCTTTACGCTTAACTTCATATTTTTCATTATTAAAAATCTCCTCTTT
>JAKAFS010000068.1 GCA_021817825.1 Deltaproteobacteria bacterium
AGACGCCGGTTACCCGCAACTAGACGGAAAGACCCCGTGCACCTTTACTATAGCTTGACAATGAATTTCGGACTGGTTTGTGTAGGATAGGTGGGAGGCTTTGAAGTGGGGACGCCAGTTTCCATGGAGCCAACCTTGAAATACCACCCTGATTATTCTGAAATTCTAACCTCGACCCGTAATCCGGGCCAGGGACATTGTCTGGTGGGTAGTTTGACTGGGGCGGTCGCCTCCTAAAGCGTAACGGAGGCGCGCGAAGGTTCCCTCAGGCTGATTGGAAACCAGCCGTAGAGTGTAAAGGCATAAGGGAGCTTGACTGCGAGACTTACAAGTCGAGCAGGTGCGAAAGCAGGTCTTAGTGATCCGGTGGTTCCGCATGGAAGGGCCATCGCTCAACGGATAAAAGGTACGCCGGGGATAACAGGCTTATCACGCCCAAGAGTTCACATCGACGGCGTGGTTTGGCACCTCGATGTCGGCTCATCGCATCCTGGGGCTGGATAAGGTCCCAAGGGTTTGGCTGTTCGCCAATTAAAGCGGTACGTGAGCTGGGTTCAGAACGTCGTGAGACAGTTCGGTCCCTATCTGTTGTGGGCGCAGGATATTTGAGAGGAGCTGTCCCTAGTACGAGAGGACCGGGATGGACGAACCTCTGGTGTTCCAGTTGTCGTGCCAACGGCATCGCTGGGTAGCTAAGTTCGGAAGGGATAACCGCTGAAAGCATCTAAGCGGGAAGCCCACCTCAAGATAAGATATCCCTCCTGATGGAGACATCAGGACTGAAGACCCCTCGAAGACCACGAGGTTGATAGGTCAGGTGTGCAAGCACAGTAATGTGTTGAGCTTACTGATACTAATCGGTCGTGAGGCTTGACCATAATATTATGGCTTAATTATGGTGCACTCAGCTTTACCTTCACAATATGCAATTGTAAGTATATGAGAGATATTTCGGTGGCTATAGCGGAGAGGCCCCACCCGTTCCCATTCCGAACACGGAAGTTAAGCTCTCCTGCGCCGATGGTACTGCATGGGAGACTGTGTGGGAGAGTAGGTGCCGCCGGAATTTATTTCCAAAACCCCTTCCGTAAGGAAGGGGTTTTTTTGTTTTGCATGCGCATCCGGCTTATGCTATGAAGCAGGCGTTTTAAAAATCAAAAAGGGGGGAAAAACCTCATGTCTGGCCATTCCAAATGGAGCACGATCAAAAGAAAGAAAGGCGCCATCGATGCAGCGCGCGGCAAGATATTTACCAAGCTCATCAAGGAGGTCACCCTTGCGGCGCGACTCGGAGGTGGGGACATTGAGGGCAATGCGAGACTGAGATCGGCGGTCCTGGCGGCAAAAGAAGAGAACATGCCCAAGGACAATATCGAGCGGGCCATCAAGAAGGGCACCGGCGAATTGGGCGGCGGTGTCGCCTACGAGGAGATTACCTACGAAGGTTACGGCCCGGCCGGGGTGGCCGTCATCGTCGAAGTCATGACGGACAACAAAAACCGGACCGTGGCGGAGATTCGCCACATCTTTGCCAAGCACGGCGGCAATCTCGGTGAAAACGGCTGCGTCTCCTGGATGTTCGACAAAAAGGGCAGCATCGTGATCGACAAGAAGACCGTCGGCGAAGACGCCCTGATGGAGGTGGCCATCGAAGCCGGCGCCGATGATGTCCGCGATCAGGAGACGGAATGGGAAGTCCTTACGGCTCCCCAGGCCTTTGAAGCGGTCAAAGCGGCGATCGATGCGAAGGGGTGGAAAACTCTGGAGGCCAAGGTCGGCCTGATTCCCCAAAACACGGTGAAGCTGGAGGCCGGCAAGGCCGACCAGATGCTCAAACTGATGGACAAGCTCGAGGACAACGACGACGTCCAGAATGTCTATGCCAATTTCGATATCTCCGATGAAGTGATGGAGCAACTGAATCAGTAAGCGGATGCGGTAAAAAAGAATGACCGCCGCAGGTTGGAATCGGTGCGCCAAGGCCGGAAAGACGCCGCCGGGCGAAGGAGGCCATACGTTCAGGGTATTGGGGATCGATCCCGGCAGTCATGTCACCGGCTACGGCTTGGTCGAGAAAACCAGAAACGGTCTGGTCTGGGTCGCCCAGGGAGAGATCAAACCCAAAAGGGGGGCGACGCTCTCGGCCTGTCTGCAAACGATTTATGAAGGTTTGCGCGGGGTCATCGAAGAGACGAAGCCCGATGCAATAGCCATCGAGGATATCTTCTACGGCAAGAATGTCCAGAGCCTGATCAAGCAGGGGCACGTTCGCGGCGTGGCGGTTCTGGCCGGAAGGCACGGGGCAGTGCCCATTTTCGAGTACAGCCCCACGGAGATCAAGCAGGCGATCGTCGGTTACGGACGGGCGGAAAAGGCGCAGGTCCAGATGATGGCCAAGACAATTCTGAAGCTTGCGGAACTCCCGCCGCCCGATGCGGCCGACGCCCTGGCAGTGGCCATCTGCCACATCCATTTTGCGAAGACGGAAACTATCTAATGTTTGCCCGACTCAGCGGTATCCTCATTGAAAAATCGGTGACCCAATGCGTGGTGGATGTCCATGGCGCGGGATACCGGATCTGTGTTCCCCTGAGTACCTTCTACGAACTGCCGGAGATGGGGCAGCCGGTAGTGATTCACGTCCATACGCATGTCCGGGAAGATGCGATTCACCTCTTCGGGTTTCATACGCCGGAAGAGAAAGAGGTCTTTCAGATGATGATCTCCGTAAGCGGCATCGGTCCCAAGCTGGCGGTCAATATCCTTTCGGGCATCAACGCCGGCGAGCTTCTCAGGGCCATTACGGGGGAGGATCTGAAGCGTCTGACCGGGATCCCCGGGATCGGTAAAAAAACGGCCGAGCGGATGATCCTCGAATTGAAGGAGAAGGCGGCAAAGCTGGGAACGGCGACGGCGGCGGCAGGGGACATGGCGTCCCCCTCGGGCGAACAGGTGAAGGACGATGCCCTTTCGGCCCTGGTGAATCTCGGTTACAAGGGGGCGGCCGTCAAAGAGGTGGTTGAGCGGATTGTCCGGGAAGCGCCGTCCGTCCCCTCCCTCGATCAGCTCCTGAAGCAGGCGCTCCGGGTCTTGGGCACCTGACGGTCTCATCGATCGGCATCCCGGGGCATAAACAATCATAGGAAAACCGGCCGTGAAAAATCCTGATTCCGCAAAAGGGTCATCGAAAAACCCGCTGACCGTTCCGCAGGGGATCGAAGAAGACGAAGGCAGCGAAGTTTCGCTGCGTCCCAAGTGTCTTGCGGAATATATCGGCCAGGAAAAGATCAAGGATAACCTCTCTCTCTTCATCGAGGCGACCCGGCAGCGGGACGAGGCCCTCGACCATGCCCTTCTCTACGGGCCGCCCGGGCTCGGCAAAACGACGCTCGCCTACATCATGGCCCGGGAGATGGGGGTGGACATCAAGGTGACCTCGGGGCCGGTGGTGGAGCGGCCGGGAGATCTGGCCGCCATCCTGACGAACCTCCATGAACACGATATCCTCTTTATCGACGAAATCCATCGCCTGTCCCATGTGGTCGAGGAGATCCTCTACCCCGCCATGGAGGATTTCCACATCGACATCCTGATCGGCCAGGGACCTTCGGCGCGGTCGATGAAACTGGAGATCCCCAAGTTTACCCTGATCGGTGCCACGACCCGGGCGGGGCTCCTGACCTCTCCGCTTCGGGACCGCTTCGGGATGAGCTTCCGTTTCGAGTTCTACACGCCCAAGGAACTGGCGATCATCATCCGCCGGTCGGCGAAGATCCTGGCGGTGAATATCGACGAGGGGGGGGCGGCCGAGATGGCCAGCCGTTCCCGGGGAACGCCCCGGATCGCCAACCGCCTGCTCCGCCGGGTGCGCGATTTCGCCCAGGTCAGAGCGGACGGGCGGATTACCCGGGAAGTGGCGATGCAGGCGCTCACCCTGTTCGAGGTGGACGAGAAGGGGTTCGACCAGATGGACCGAACGATCCTCTTGACCGTGATCGACAAGTTCGACGGCGGTCCCGTGGGGATCGACAACCTTTCGGCGGCGATCGGTGAGGAACGGACGACGATCGAGGATGTGTATGAACCGTTCCTCATTCAGGAGGGGTATCTCCAGCGCACGCAGCGGGGACGGATCGCCACCCGCAGGGCTTACGAACACTTCAGCCGGCAATGGGTTGCCGGCAGCCAGAAGGAACTCTTCTGAAAATTCTACTGCATATCTGCTGCGCCCCCTGCACCATCTATCCGCTTCGCATCCTCAGAGAGGGAGGGGACGAGGTCAGCGGCCTCTATTACAATCCGAATATTCATCCCTATATGGAGTATCGCCGCCGGTGGGAGGCGTTGGAACCCTATGCCGAGCGGGAGGGACTGTCCGTCATCCGGGAAGAGGGGTATCCGCTGGAGACTTTTCTCCGGCAGGTGGCGTTCCGGGAGGAAGCGCGCTGCCAAAGCTGCTACGAGCTGCGGTTGAAAAATACGGCGCGACTCGCCGCGCAGCGCGGGTTCGATGCCTTTACGAGCACCCTGCTGTACAGCCGTTTCCAAAAGCACGACCTGATCCGCAGCGTGGGCGAGGCTGTGGCCCGCGCACAGGGGATTGCGTTTCTCTATCGGGACTTTCGGGACGGCTGGTCCGAAGGGGTGCGGATCTCGAAGGAACTCGGGATGTACCGCCAGCCCTACTGCGGCTGCATCTACAGCGAAAAGGAGCGTTACTGCCCTATTCAAGGCAAAGGGGCCGGCGCCGGCCGGGGAAGGGCATGACCTTCAGCCCCGGTCCGCGACGGCTGAAGATGGACGCCCCGAGGACGGCACGGAGGTGTGTCGCTTCCAACACAGTTTGCGGGGATCCTGCTTTGAGACGATAGGCAGGCCGCGGCGCTCCTCGGGGAACGGGATTGTTTCCCGGGGGTTAGGGAATCTTTATTCAGGTGGAAATCGAGTCCGTTCATGGTATGGATATTGCCTGTTGCATTTGATCCGCCGATGGTCGCGGCGATTTGATCCATTTTCAGATAAAAAAACAGGTGCATATGTTTCTGCAAAGAACGATAAAAAAGAAAATAAATTGCAAAAGTATCGGCTTGCATTCGGGAAGAAAGGTAAGCATGGTCATCTCGCCGGCCGGCGTCGATGAAGGGATCGTCTTCGTTCGTACCGATCTGTCGGGAAACAACCGGATCAAGGCCGATGTCCACAATGTCGGAGACACGACGCTGGCGACGACGCTGGGTTTGAACGGCGTGACCGTTTCCACGGTGGAGCACATCATGTCCGCCTTCAGCGGCATGGGGGTGGACAACGCGGTCGTGGAAGTCGACGCGCCGGAGATTCCGATTATGGACGGCAGCGCCCTTCCTTTTGTGGCGATGCTCAAGGATGCGGGAACCCATATTCAAAGCAAGTGCAAGAAATTGCTTGTGATAAAAGACAAGGTCTGCGTCGCCGAGGGGGACAGCAGTGCCATGCTCCTGCCGGCTCCGGAATTTAGGATTACCTATAAGATTGCCTTCAGCCACCCCGGGATCGGCGAGCAGTCCTATGATATGAAATTTTCCGATGTCTCCTATGAACAGGAGATCAGTGCGGCCAGGACCTTCGGCTTTCTGAAGGACGTCGAATACATGCAGGCCAAAGGGCTGGCCCTCGGAGCCTCTTTGAAAAACGCCGTGGTCCTCGATGACCAGCGGGTTATCAACAAGGAGGGGCTGCGCTGTCCAGAGGAATTCGTCAAGCACAAGATCCTCGACGCCATCGGAGACCTGTCCCTTTTGGGCATTCCCATCATCGGTCACTTCGTCGCCTACAAATCGGGCCACCGCCTGAACAATCTGCTCCTCAAGGAACTGCTGGTCCGCAAGGAGTGCTGGACGCTGGTCAGCGGCTTCAGCAAGGAAGGAATGATCAACGACTTGGCTTCCCTGCGCATCCCTTCCTTGCGGGTGCTGGATTCCCTGCCGGCGGCCCGCCCCGTTGGGTGAAGGCGTCCGGTCCTGTCGGGGCGCTTTCCTTTCGCAAATAGGCCTTGCATTTTTCCGGTCAGTTTCTTAGTATACCGATCTATCGCTTAAAATAACAAAAATATTGACTATTTTTAGGATGACCCATCGCCGGCAAGGTAACGGCCAACGGTCCTGCGCTGTGAAACAAGGGAGCTTCATGAGGAAAAGGAAACTCTTTCTATCCGGTGTCATTGTCACCTGGCTGCTGCTTTTCCTTATTTCCCCTTCCTGGGCGGAGGGTGCCCGCATCAGAGATCTGCTGGTCACCAACAATGCCAACCATCTGCTGGTCTACGCCCGCGTGACCGATTGTTTCACCAAAGAGATGGAGAATGCGATCCTGGCAGGTGTTCCGACGACTTTCACTTTCTTGCTGGACCTCTATCAGGAGCGTTCGTACTGGTTCGACAAAAAACTGCTCCGCGTCACGGTCCAGCATACGATCAAATACGATAATGTAAAAAAGATTTTTTACGTCTCCGTCAACGGGGAAAAGGAACCGGCATCTTTCCCGGATCTGGAAAGCGCCAAACGGGCGATGGCCGATCTGAACGGGGTTTCCGTGGTTCCTCTTTCGTCGGTCAAAAGAGGGGAATATTATTATGTCCAGCTCAAAGCGAAGCTGGACAAGGTTCGGCTGCCTTTCTACATGGAATATGTCTTCTTTTTCGTCTCCCTCTGGGATTTTGAAACCGACTGGCATCGGGAGGGGTTCTACTACTGATGAAAAAGACCCGCAGGGTGGTCAACCTGGATGTGAAGGAAGCCAAACGGCGCCGGCGAGAGCGGATCATTATTGTCCTGACGCTGGTCCTGATTGCCCTGGTGACCTACGTGGAAAGCCGTGTTTTTCACGGTGAAATGCTCGCCCTGCCCGTTTCCGGCAACACCCTGATCTTCTTTTTGATCAATATCAACATCATCCTGATCATCCTGCTCGTCTTCCTGATCGTCCGGAATCTCGTGAAGCTGATTTCCGAACGGCGACGCGGGATTGCCGGATCCAAGCTGCGCACCCGCCTGGTCGGGGCCTTTGTCAGCCTGTCGCTCATCCCGACGGTCCTCTTGTTTCTCGTTTCCATCAATTTTCTTTCCTACAGCGTCGACAACTGGTTCAGCATCCGGATCGGCGATGCCCTGAACCGGACTCTGGAGGTGGCTCAGCTCTATTACCAGCAGTCGGCCGATCAGGCGAAGTACTATGCCCGGGAGCTGAGCGTCGAAATCACGAGAAACAGCCTTTATGAAAGTGACAAAGCGGTCTATCTGAAAGCGCTCGTGGAGAGACGGCACAAGACCTACAAGCTCAATATGCTGGAAGTGCATATCGAAAACCAGTTGGACAATGTCGTCATCCGGGACCAGGAACGGCCGCAGTTCGTACCCAAACCCCTTTCCCCCAAGTCGCTCGAGGATCTTTACCTGGGCAAGGAAGTGGCGACGATCGAGCAGGCGGGAGGGGGAGATCTGATTCGCGGCGCCGTCCCCATCTACTCCCAGGGCTCTCCGCGGGTGATCATCGGCTTTGCCATGGCCAGTTACTATTTCCCGGACGGCCTCGTCGACCGGATAAACGTGATTTCCAAGACCTCGGAAGAGTACAAGCAGCTGAGCCTGCTGAAGACCCCCATCAAGTTCGGCTACATCATCACCTTGTTCATCGTGATGCTCCTGATCATCTTTTCGGCGACCTGGTTCGGCTTCTACCTTGCCAAGGGGATTACCGTCCCCATCCAGGATTTGGCCGAGGCGACCCGGAAGATCGCCCAGGGGGATCTGAACCACCAGATTGCCATCGTCGCCGACGACGAGATCGGCGTGTTGGTCGATTCCTTCAACCAGATGACCCGGGATCTCAAGAGGAGCAACCAGGGGTTGGAGCAGGCGAATCTCGATCTGGAACAGCGCCGCAAGTACATGGAGACGATTCTGCGCAATGTGGCGGCCGGGGTCATCTCGGTGAACAAGAACGGAGTCATTACGACCATCAACCGGGCGGCCGAACGGATGATCGGCATCCGGTCGGAAAAGGTGCTGAATCGACGCTATGCCGAGGTTCTCATTCCGGAGCATCTCGCCCTGGCCGAAGAGGTGCTGCGGGAGATGCGCGAGCGGGGGGAGGGATTCGTCGAGAAGGAGATCGACCTGATCCTCCAGGGACGGGCGCTGACGGTTCTCATGACGATGACGGTGATCCATGACGATGAGGGAACGGACATGGGCATGGTGATCGTCTTCGAGGATCTTACCGAGCTCCAGCGGGCGGAGCGGGCGGCCGCCTGGCGGGAGGTGGCGCGGCGGATGGCCCATGAGATCAAGAACCCTCTGACCCCTGTGCAGCTTTCCGCTCAGCGGTTGCAGAAAAAATACGGAGACCGTTTGGGAAAGGACGACACCGTCTTTCATGAGTGCACCCAAACGATCATCGATCAGGTCGAAGTGCTGAAGAATCTGGTCAACGAATTTTCCCGTTATGCGCGGCTGCCGGTGACCCATCTCCAAATGAACGATCTCAACGAGGTCATCCGCGATCCCGTCATCCTTTTTCAGGATGCCCACAAAGGGATCGAGTTCGATTTCCGGCCGGCGCCGGAGATCCCCCGTCTGATGCTCGATCCGGAACAGATTCGGCGGGTGATGGTGAACCTCCTGGACAATGCGGTCGCGGCCGTTGAAAAGGAAAAGGGGCGGATCGTCATTGCCACCTCCTTCCTGCCGGAGGAGCGAAGGGCGAAGGTGGAGGTATCCGACAATGGGTGTGGCGTTCCGCCCGGTTATAAGGTAAAGATGTTCGAACCTTATTTTTCCACGAAGCGGACCGGCACGGGGTTGGGGTTGGCGATCGTCAATTCCATCATTACCGATCATCACGGTTCGGTCAGTGTGGCGGACAATCCTTCCCAGGGGACCGTGGTCACCTTCGAACTGCCCGTCTCCAACGGGAGCGGGGCATAGCGTTGGCCAGGGGAAGAAAAAAACGCGCGGTGACGAGATACCGAAATATGAATAATGAAGGATGACGATGAACAAGGCAATTCTGGTTGTAGACGACGAGGAAAGCATCTGTCAGAGCCTCAGCGGCATTCTGGCCGACGAGGGACATGAAGTCATCACGGCCGCCAGCGGCGAAGAGGCCCTGCGGGTCGTGGAGGAGGACCTGCCCGGCTTGGTCCTGTTGGACATTTGGCTTCCGGGGATCGACGGGATCGAGGTCCTGAAATCGATCAAGGCAGCCCATCCTCAGGTGCTGGTGGTCATGATGTCCGGCCACGGCACGATCGAGACGGCCGTGAAAGCGACCAAACTCGGGGCCTTCGATTTCATCGAGAAGCCCCTGTCGCTGGAAAAAGTGATCCTCGTGGTCAACCACGCCCTGGAGTTGCTGCGCCTCGAAGAGGAAAACCTGCTCCTCAAGCAGAAGGTGTCTCACGAATACGAATTGACGGGCGAAAGCGCCCCGATCCAGGATCTCAAAGAAATGATCGCCATCGTCGCCCCGACCAACGCCTGGATTCTGATCATGGGGGAAAACGGGACGGGCAAGGAACTGGTCGCCCGTTCGATCCACCGCCAGAGCAAAAGGGCGCAAAAGCCCTTCATCGAGGTCAACTGCGCGGCGATTCCGGAAGATCTGATCGAGAGCGAACTCTTCGGCCACGAGAAGGGAGCCTTTACGGGCGCAACGGCCATGAAAAGGGGGAAATTCGATCTGGCCAACGAGGGGACGATCTTCCTCGACGAGGTGGCGGACATGAGCCTCAAGGCCCAGGCGAAGGTGCTGCGCATCCTTCAGGAGAAGAAGTTCGAACGGGTGGGCGGCAACAAGCTCATCCCGACCGATGTCCGGGTGCTGGCGGCGACCAACAAGGATCTGGAAAAGGAAATGGAAGAAGGCCGGTTTCGCCAGGACCTCTATTACCGTCTGAACGTCATTCCCCTCCGGGTGGCCCCCCTGCGCGACCGGAAGGAAGACATTCCGCTTCTGGCCGATCGCTTTCTCAAGGATTTCGCCCTCAAGGAGGGTGAGCCGGAAAAGCGGGTCACCGATGAGGTGATCGCCTGTCTGATGGCCCATCAATGGCCGGGCAATGTGCGGGAATTGAAGAACATCATCGAGCGGCTGGTGATCATGAGCCCCAGCGACGTGATCGCCAAATGCGATCTCTCTCCCCTCTTCGAGGAGGTAAAGGTGGATCTTGCCGCCCTGGCGCTCGACAGCGCCGCCGATTCCTTCCGGGAGGCGAAGCAGGATTTCGAACGGCAGTACATTGTTCGCAAACTCCGGGAATATGACGGGAATATTTCCCGGACCGCCGAGGCGATCGGACTGGAACGGAGCAACCTCCATAAGAAGATCAAGAGCTACGGCTTGGAGGTCAAAAGCGATTCCTGAGTGAAGGCTCCGGCCCTGGCCGGAGGCTGCGTTGCACGGTCTTACTCTTCATGAGGCGTACAGTCAAGGTACGCCTCATCTCAGTTTTAAACCAAACCGCTATCTTTATTGGTTGCGTCGTTGCCTTCTCCTGGCGGCCTTATATCATCCTTGACTCAGAACTGAAATCCCTCCTGGTTGTGCGCCTTGCCTGCGGCCATTTTCGGCGCCGTCAGTTTTGCGAATATCGGCGTATATCGGAAATGGAAAAGCGGTTGTGGGGAAGGCTGACGAGCCCCAGGAGGATAATGACGCCGATGGAGAGAACGTGGTAGACGATGGCGAAGGAGAGGGCATCCGTCTTCGGAACGCTGTAGAGTCCCAGCGCCAAGATGCAGAAGTAGTGCCAGTTGCCGATGAAGCCGGGCGCCGTAGGGATGGCGATTCCGACGACCAGGATGAGCATCACCACGAAAGGGGCCGCCAGGGGAAGCTGGAAATCGAAGGCCGCCAGCATCATCTGGATCGCGTAGACGTCGACGAGCCAGATGACGATCGACAGCGCCAGCGTCGCGATCAGGCGTCTCGGATCGACCATGATCCGGAAGCCCTCCAGAAAATGGCGGATGAGGCGCAGGAACCCTTCCGCGTAGCGTTCCGGCAGCCTTCCGATCAGCGGGGAGAGTATCCGCAGCGTCGCTTCGCGCTTCACGATCATCAGGATCACGAGGAGCGCCATGGCAAGGGTCACCAGAAACACCAGAACGGCCCCCTGCACGAGCCAGGGGGGAAGCGGGATGATAAAGAGCAGCACTGCCGCGATGACCAGGACGGTCAGCATATCGAGGATCCGTTCGACGAAGATGGTTCCCAGGGCGGAACTCATCTTCAGGGGGCTTTTTTTCGTGATGAGATAGGGGCGGGCCAGTTCGCCCAGACGCGCCGGCAGGGCGATGATCGCCAGAAAACCCACGTTGGAAACGGAAAAAAGTGACCACTGATCGATCTTCGCCAGGGGCCGCAGGATCAACCCCCAGCGGAAAGACCGCAGGACCTGCATGAGCAGCATGGCGGCGACGCCCAGCAGGGCGTACCCATAGCGGACCGTCCGGAAGCCGGCGACGACGCCTTGAAAATCGATGCCTCGCACCGACAGGTACAACAGAAGGGCGGAAAGTGCGACGCCCAGCAGGAGCTTTTTTTTCATCGCTACTTTTTGACCAGGTTGTCCCCGACCTTGTCGTGAATCAACTGGGAGGAGAGTCTGTTCCCGAGCAGACCGACCCGGATGGCGACGGTGGTCACATTCTTGGCCTTATAGGTGACGGCGATCTGGACCTTCTCATCGTCGATGAGTGTCGAGATTTTTCCATTGCCGATCTCCTTGGACGGCTGGACATCCACGCCGCGCATGTCCGCGACGGTCTTTTCGCAGGCGCTCCAGACGGAGTCGAAGGAATGGTAGTAGTCCGTTTTCATTTCCCCGTTGATGAAGAAATAGGTGCCCGAACCGGCGCCTACCGCCGCCCCGCCGATCAGGGCTGCCGTACAGCCGGAGAGCGCCAATGCGCCCATGACAAGCCACAGGATCCAGTTTTTCCGCTTCACCATGCCTCTTCCTTTCTGTAAGGGTTGCCTCGGCGCCAGTGGCGGCACGCCTTTTCAGCCGCTCAGTTTCTCGAATTCCCTGAGCAGTTCCTCCTGCTTTTTGGTCAGGTTCGTGGGGACCGTCACCACCACCTCAATGATCTGATCGCCCCGGCCGTAACCGCGGAGATGGGCAATGCCCTTGCCCTTGAGACGGAAGATTTTTCCCGTCTGGGTTCCGCGCGGGATCTTGACCTTTTCCGTGCCCGCCAGGGTCGGCGTCTCCACGGTTCCTCCCAGAGCCGCCTGGACAAAGGAGATGGGAACGCGGCAGGCGATGTCGGTGCCGCTTCTTTCAAAAATTTCATGAGGTTCCACTTCGATGAACACATACAGATCACCGTTCGGGCCGCCCCGTTCGCCTTCTTCACCTTCGCCGCGCAGGCGAAGCCGGGACCCTGTTTCCACGCCCGCCGGGATCTTGAGCTGAACGGTCCTTTCGACCCGGACTTTTCCCAGGCCGGAACATTCCCCGCAGGGGGTCGAGATCAGGCTTCCCTGTCCATGGCACTGGGGGCAGGTGGAACTGATGCTGAAGAAGCCGCTGGACTGCATTACCTGACCGCGTCCCTGGCAGCGGCTACAGATCTCGGGGGAGGTGCCCGGCGCGCAGCCGGAGCCGCCACAGGCAGTGCAGTTCGCATATTTTTGCAGGTTGATCTCGGTGCTGGTTCCCAGGGCGGCGTCCATGAAGGAGATCTGGAGATCATAACGCAGGTCGGCGCCGGGTCGGGCTCCCGACCGGGAACGGGAGCGGCCGGAGGAACTAAAGCCGAAAACATCGCCGAAGATGTCGCCGAAGCTGGAAAAGATGTCCTCGAAGCCGGAGAAACCCCGATAGCCGGTGCCGTTCAACCCTTCGTGTCCGTATTGGCGGTAGATATCCCTTTTTTGCGGATCGCTCAGCACTTCGTAGGCCTCGGCCGCCTCCTTGAAGGCCTCTTCCGCCTCGCGGTTGCCGGGATTGCGGTCCGGGTGGTACTGCATGGCCAGTTTGCGGTAGCTTTTTTTTATCTCTTCTTCCGAAGCGCTTCTTTCCACGCCCAGGATTTCGTAATAGTCACGTTTTGACGCCATTCGTTCTTTTCTCTATCTTTCCATCGTTGTTGGGCAAGTTGCAGCGGTCGCTAATCTAGTCATTCCTCGACCGCTGTCAATCACCATCGGTCACTTGAGCAGCCGGTTCAGGGCTTCGCGGTACTTCTCTCCCGTCTTGGCAATGATCGCCTCGGGGAGTTCGGGCGCCGGGGGCTTCTGCTCCCAACCGATGGAGAGCAGGTAATCGCGCAGGAACTGCTTGTCGAAGCTCTTCTGGGCGCGACCTTCCGCATAGTCGTCTTGCGGCCAGAACCGGGAGGAATCGGGGGTCAAGAGCTCGTCGATGAGGATGAGCCGGCCGTCCAGGACGCCGAATTCCATCTTCGTGTCGGCGATGATGATCCCCGACGCGGCGGCGATTCCCACCGCCCGTTCATAGATGGCGACGGTCGCCCGAACCACTTCGGCGGTCAATTCCGCACCGATGAGCTTTTCCATCTCCTGGCGGCTGATCGGCAGATCGTGTTGGCCGTCCGGCGCCTTGGTGGAGGGGGTGAAAATCGTCTGGGGGAGCCGGGAGGATTCCTTCAGACCGGGCGGGAGCGTGATGCCGGAAACCGGCCGTCCCTCGCTGTAGTCCTTCCATCCCGAACCGCTCAGATAGCCCCGGACGATGCATTCGACGGGCAGCGGCTTGGCTTTTTTCACCAGCATGCTCCGGCCCCGCAGGGCTTCCTTATAGGGGGCGCAGGCGGCCGGATAGGTGTCGGGGTCGATCGACACCAGATGGTTCGGTATGATATCTTTCATCTTTTCGAACCAGAAGGCGGACATCCGCGTCAAAACCTCGCCTTTGCCGGGTACCGGGTTCGGCATGATGACGTCGAAGGCGGAGATGCGATCGGTCGTCACGATGAGGAGATAGGGGTCGACGGCATAGATGTCGCGGACCTTTCCCTGACTGACCTTTGTCAACCCTTCGAAATGGCTGTTCAGCAGACCTTTGTTTTCCATGCGTTGTCTCCTTGAAATCTCTATCGTAAAAAGGGGTTGAACCGTTTTTCGTGACCGATGGTCGAGGTCGGGGCGCTGCCGTAGTTGTGACCCGGCAGGACCACCGTCTCGTCCGGAAGGGTGCAGAGCTTCCCCTGGATGGAGGCGAACATCACGTCGCCGGACCCGCCCGGGAGGTCCGAGCGGCCCACGGCCTCCACGAAGAGGGTGTCGCCCGTAAAGGCGTATCCGTCGCAGTAGAGGGCTATGCTTCCCGGTGAATGACCGGGGGTGTGGATCACCCGGAGGGTGACGCTGCCGACGGTGATGAGGTCGCCGTCCACGACGGTCCGGTCGGCGGGAGGCGAGGCCTTGGCGCCGAACATCCGCAGCATCGCTGCCGGCGTGTCGGTGAGCATGGGTGCGTCGTCCCGGTGGATGATGATGGCGGCGTTCGTCTCCCGCTTCATGTCCGCATTGCCGCCGATGTGGTCCACATGGCCGTGGGTGTTGACGATATACTTGATGGCGACCTTGCGTTCCTTCGCCGAGGCGATGATCGCCGCCGTGTCTTCCGCCGGATCGATGACCAGCGCTTCGCCGCTTTCCTCATCGCCCACTAGATAGGCGAAAACCGCCATCTGACCGACCTGTCGCTGCTCGATGAACATGCCCCTCTCCTTGCCCGGGCGCCGGTCTTTTTTGTGCTCCGGTTGGCCCTCTGGATTCCCTTTGCCAATACGATTAACGGTCTGCAACTATCATTATTTCGCTTCCCAAGTCAATGGGATTCGCGCCGTCCCGCCGGCGGCGTCCGGTCCTCGGGACGCGATGCCTGTTGGCCATGCGGCTCACCTCCCGGATCCAGGGGGAAGGGGGTCAAGAGGGTCGCCCGTTTTCCCGATGTTCCTGGCCCGATTTTCCGAAAACGTCTTTAATTTTGCGGATGTCGCTGGTCTCGCCGACGAGGAAAAGAATGTCGCCGCCGGCGAAGGTCAGGTTCGCAGGCGGATTGGAGATGATCCGGGAATAGCGGCTGACGGCCAGCAGCGTGACGCCGTGTTTTTTGCGCAGCTCGGTGTCCTGTAGGGTCTTGCCGACCGCCGCCGATTCGTCGGCGAGGCGGAAGGTAGTGATTTCCAGATCGGGCAGGCAGCTTTCGATGGTGCAGGGGTGCGTGACATTGCGGTCCGGACTCCGGAACATCTCATAGCCGTCGGAACGGATCTCGGCGGTGAGTCCCTCCACCTCCTCGCGGGGAATGAAGTACTTGGCCAGGACGCGGTGGAAGATCTCGACGGAGGTTTCGAACTCCTCGGGAATCACGTCGTTGGCGCCGAGGTCGAGCAAGGCGTTCATCTCCTTCACGTAACGGGTGCGGACGAGGATATAGATCCGGGGGTTGAGCCGGCGGGCCAGTTCCGTCACCCGGCGCGTCGCCGCCGGATCGTTGATTACGATGACCAGGGTCCGGGCCTGGCGGATCCGGGCATGAAGCAGGATGGCCGATTGAGTGGCGTCGCCGTAGGAGATGGGCTCTCCCTTGGCCTTTTCGCTGCGCACGACGGCGGGGTTCATCTCGATGATCCGATAGGGGATGCCGGCGCTTCTCGCCGCCCGGGCCAGATTCTTTCCGTTCAGGCCGTAACCGATGATGATCAGATGGTTTTCCAGGGGCGCCTCCCGCTCCGTTTCCTCGCCGGCCTTCTCCCGCTTCAGCCGGCGGGGCAGGGGCAGCCCGTTTACCTGCTGGGCAATGGCCGGCGCTGCGGCGATCAGGAAGGGGGTCGCCATCATCGTCAGGATCGAAACCGCCAGGAAGGCCTGGTGACGATCCCCGGCGAGAAAGCCATAGGGAACGCCCGTTTCCGAGAGGATGAACGAGAACTCGCCCACCTGGGCAAGGGCGATGCCGGCGATGAGGGCTGGCCGGAGGGAGAGCCCCGAAAAAAAGGCGGCCGTGCCGGCCAACAGGATTTTAAGGAGGATGATGCCCAGGGCGGCCAAGGGGAGGAGCAGGGGATGACTCAGGAAAAATCGCACGTCCAGGAGCATGCCGACGGAAACGAAAAAAAAGCTCGTGAAGACATCCCGAAAGGGCAGAATGTCGCCCAGGGCCTGATGACTGTACTCCGATTCGGAGATGATCAGGCCCGCCAGAAAGGCCCCCAGGGCCAGGGAAAGGCCGGCCCGGTGGGTCAGCCAGGCGATGAGCAGGCACAGGGCGACCGTGGTGAGGAGAAACAGCTCCCGGCTTCTGGTCTTGGCGACGGCGAAAAAAATCCGGGGGACCAGCCACTTGGCGAGAAAGGGGACGAGGATCACGATGCCCGCGATCCGGGCGACGAGCAGGGCGGGGGTTTGCCCCGCCGGTGTTCCGCCCGCGAGCCAGGGGACCAGGAGCATCATCGGCACGGCGGCCATGTCCTGAAAGATGAGGATGCCCAGGGTCGCGTTTCCCTGGGGCGTATCCATCTGCGCCCGGTCCTGGAGGAGCTTCATGACGATGGCCGTGCTGCTCAGGGCCAAAAGAAAGCCGGCGAAGATCCCCTCCCGAAGGTCGAGACCGAAGGCGCCGGCCAGCGCCCCTCCGGCGAAAATCGTCAGCAGGATCTGTAGCGAACCGCCGACGAGGACCGTTTTGCGGATCTGGAGGAGCTTGCGGAAGGAAAATTCCATCCCGATCGTGAAGAGCAACAGGACGATCCCCGTTTCGGCGAGTTTCTGGACCGCCGTGATCTCCCGGACGAAGGCGAATCCGTGGGGCCCGGCGATGATCCCGGTGAGGAGAAAACCGACGATGATGGGCAGGCGCATCCGCTGGCACAGGTAGAGGACGACCACCGAGAGGAGCAGGATGACCAGGATGTCGTTGAGAAAAGGCGTAGGCATGGTGAAGATCCTGAGGGCCGCGTTGCACGGGGTGCAGCACTTTTTTTCACTAACTTATACTCGATAGGGTCCGGTAGTCAACCCCTATCGCCTGCATTTCTGGCTATGGTTCCGACAACAAAACGCGCCTGACGTTCCTTACCACCGGATAGCCCTGATCGGGGGCATTGGTGCTGGCCGGCTCGCGGGCCATGCGGAGATTCACGTCGTAGATCAGCAGCGCCTCCTGGAACGGCGGCACAGTCGCCACGAGCGTGTCGTAGGGGAGGCTTCTGGCAGCGCCGGTCTTGAAGGCCGGCGCGACGAGATCCGTAACCGCCTGGGCGCAATTCGGACAGTCGCTCTCCCTTTCCCGCAGGCTGGCAAACAAGGCCGAGTTGCCGAAGCAGTAGCCGTTGTCGCCTTTTTGCAGGCATTCGGCCTTCCTTTTCGGATCCGGGGACCCCGAGACATTGGTGATCGACACCACTACCGGATGCCGCCGCGCAATGCCGTTGGCTTCGATCAGAAATTCCCAGGCGGCCGGGTTGAAGTTCAGATTGGCCACCACATCCACCTGCCCGCGGGTGGCCAAATTCCGCACGCTGTATTGCGCAGTGTCGCTGAGCAGGTCCACGCAGGTGAGCGGCATGATCCTGCCGTAAATCGTCTCCAGGAGCAGCAGCCCCTTTCCCTCCTCCATCCCGAAGCCGTACCGGGGCGATGCCTCGAAACGGGAGGGCTTCAGCTTATAACCCAACTCCTCCCATCCCGGTCCGATCACCGGCAGCCGGCTTTGCCGATTCGCGTCATAATAAGAACCGGCGAGGATGACCATCCCCTGCCCTTGCGCAGTGGCCTTCAGCCTCTCCAGCAAGGCATTGCGCGTAGCCTCCCGAAAGGCCAGGGACAGCTCCGGAAGAATCAACACGTTAACTTTCTCTTTGACTGCTGAGGAGATGCAGCTTTCAATCTTTGCGCGGTAGCGATCGTCAACAACGGGAAGGCCGGTCCCGGCATCCACCGAATAGGCAAGCTCGATCTGGCATTGACCATAGGTGGCAAAGGGTTTTACCGGTTGTCCAGCCCTTTGATCCACGCGCTGGATGGGCGGCAGGTCGAAAGCGGCTTCCGACAAAGTCACTGCCGGGTTAGGTGACACCCGCTTATCGCTGCGCTGATCGTGATTCCGGCAGGCGCAGCCGACAATGAACGGAAAGATGAGCAGCGCTATCAATGCGACTTTGATTCTTGTCATTTTTAGCAGCGGCCTCAACAGAAGCGAAGCATGAGCAGCCCAGCGGGCTGCGATCGGCTCAAGGAAAGGTTGCGCATTATTTTTTGGGGAAATACTTGACCTTGCTTATATCCTTAAAATCCGCATCCTGAGTCCATATCGTCGCTTTGAATTCTTGGGCTGTTGCAAGAATGATGCTGTCTGCCATTGGAAGCTGATGTTCCAGACTCAGTCTTGCTGCGGCTAATGCCAATGACGTATTTAAATCGATGACTCTCCCTTTTTGCATGGCAACAGCAGCCTGCAATGCCTCATTTTCAGCGGATTCCCGCAGAATGACTTTAAATACTTCGTATATGGTGATTGCAGGAACTATAAGTATGGCAGGATTACTCAAGGGAGCCATAAAATATTTTGCATTTATCTCGTCAGCAAAATAAGCAAGCCAGCCGGAAGAGTCGACGATATTCATAATCTGTCGTTCTCGCGCTTGAATTCTGTGCTGATGCCTTTAAGAAATCCACGGAGCTCTTTGATGTCACGTTCAGGAATCAGTTCGATTCTCCCGGCATATTCTACGACTTGCATTTTTTGACCTGGTTGAAGCTTTAATGATTCTCTGATATTTTTTGGTATAACCACCTGATATTTCGGTGATACAGTCACTGATTGCATACCAATGCCTCCATCGATCTGTTGTTGGTATTACAATATCACAATCGATATGATTCTGCCAGGCATTCCGTTCTGTCTCTATGTGCAATAAATAACCCCGATCCTGAATCAGAAGTGGGGCTATGAAAAGATCTCCTCATAGCTGTCCCGCGTTTTCATCACCGTAAGCCCGCCGTCGGCTTGAACCAGCACCCGGGCCGGGCGGGGGAAGGCATTGGCGTTGGAGGCGAAAAACTGGGGTTCGTAGGCACCGGTGTCGCGGATGAGGACGATATCCCCCCGGACGGGTTTGCGCTGTAGGGCGATCTTGTATTTGGCGAGCATGTCGCCGGAAAAGCAGAGATTGCCGCCCACAAAGGTCTCGAAGGGCGTAGGGTCCCGGCGGCCGGGATCGTTGATGATCTCCCAGCGATGGACAGGCATGTAGACCAGGGCGGTGCCGAGGTTTGTCACCCCCATCTCCAGGGTCAGGAGGTTATGGCTGCTTTCGATCTTCCGCACCTGGGAGACCCGGGCCAGCGTGACGGCCGCATCGCCCACCAGACCCCGGCCCGGTTCGATGACCAGGGCCGGTTCGCCCAGGGCTTTTAAGGCCGCGACGGTATTGATCTCTTCTCCCCGGACCTTGACCCGGCCTTTCAAGATCGCCGCCACCATCTTTTCCTTGGGGTAGGGGCTGTAGAAGGTCTCGTAGTCCCAGCGGGAGGTGTCGAGCCCGCCGTCCG
>JAKAFS010000150.1 GCA_021817825.1 Deltaproteobacteria bacterium
GATCATCAAGACGATCGACGAGATCGCCTTCCAGACGAACCTGCTGGCGCTCAATGCGGCGGTGGAGGCGGCGCGTGCCGGAGAGGCGGGAGCGGGATTTGCCGTAGTGGCCGACGAGGTGCGGAATCTGGCGTTGCGTGCGGCGGAGGCGGCCAGAAACACGAGCGGCTTGATCGAAAAGACGATCAAGGCGGTCAAGAACGGCAACATGATGACGGCCTCAACCCAGGAAGCTTTCGGCGCCAATGCGGAACTCTCTGTCGTGATTGCCCAGCTGGTGGATGAGATCGCAACGGCATCGCAGGAGCAGGCCAGCGGGATCGAACAACTCAACAAGGCAATCGCGGAAATGGATAAGGTGACGCAGCAGACAGCGGCCAACGCAGAGGAGTCGGCGAGTGCGGCCGAGGAGATGAACGGCCAGGCGAACCAGATGCGGGGCTACATCGAGGACCTTGCCGCCGTCATCGGCGGTTCGAGACACGCCTTGGGGAAGTCCTCGCCGGCGATGGCCGGGGAACAACACGCTGCTCTGCCGGCGCCCTGAGGGCCTGGCGTCATATTTCATCCCAGACCGATGTTTCTTCAGAGGGCAGGGGGATGAGGAATACCGGTTTTTTCGACCGATCCAGCACGGAACGCGACACACTTCCAAGGAATGTCTGGGCAAGGAATCCCTTCCCGTGATTTCCCAGGACGATCAAATCGCATCCCTCCCGGTCCGCCGCTTTCAATATCTCCTCGACGGGATCGCCTATCTGGACGAGGATTTTGGTTACAAGGGACCCGCAAGCCAGATTCTCCCTCCCCTGCACTTTCTTGCAGAACTTCTCGAGACGGTTTTTGATCATCTCCACGGAGACCTCATGCTGGTCGTGGTGCAGCTTGTCCCGGAAGTGTCCATAGGTCGTTCCCGGAATCGGTTCGATGACGTTTAAAATGAGGATCTCCGCACCATGCCTTTTCGCGAGATCCACTGCATAATAAAATGCATAGACGGAATTCCTGCTGAGATCCGTTGCGTAAAGGATTCTTTTGATTGGCGGGATCATCTCTTTATCCTCCAGCGAAAGAATAACCGAATTTTGGATGAGACATCCAAATACAATGATTGACAGGAACTTGATTTTTCTCAAGTTGAGGATACGGCAAGATGTTTTGTCTGTCAAGGCGCTTTAATTGATTGTCAATGAGGTGTGATGAAAAGCGCAAAATTAACGTTTCTTGCCTACTTCTCCGAAAAACCTCTTGAGAGGACCGCCGGTTTCCGGTAAAAGATATCACAGGGCCCTCGCCGATAGCGTAGCGGAAGTCCTTAGGAAGGAGGGGTTTGGATATGAAAAGGATCTTGCGGACAATCGTCCCGGCGTGCCTGATCGGCCTTCTGGGCATCTTGCCGGCCACCGTGTTTGCCCTGAGCCCCGAGCAGGTGATCGCCCTCAAGAAGGCCGGGGTGAGCGAAGAGACGATCCGGCTCATGATCCAGCAGGAGGATCGGGCTCAGAAAAACCCCGATGATGCGATCGGACGCCGGGAGATCAAGGACGGCCAGGGGAATACCGTCATCATCTACTCCACGGGCCCCTCCCCGGCAAGCGAGAAGAGCGACGAGGAGAGGAAGAAGGCGGAGAACTCCTGGAAGATGCTGCAGAACATGGTGATCGACGGGCGTTCGAAATAGACCCCTTCGGCCGACTGATTTATCCTGCCTTCTTCCTGCCGGTGATCAGAAAGGCCAGGACAAAACCCACGGTCGCGACGGCAATCAGTAAATAGAGGGTGAGAAGGTTTGAGCCGGCCACGACGGAGGTCGCCATCAGGGGCCCGACGCCGTTTCCGGCGAAGCGCGCCGAATTGATGAAGCCGATCCCCACCCCCCCCATCCCCGAGGCGAAATTGGCCATGACCAGCGGCAGGACCGCGGCGACCACCCCCGTCTGGAGCATCCGGATTGCCGTGAAGCTGATCGCTCCGTGGGAGAAGAACAGCAGGGTTTGGAAGAACGCGGCGGCCAGACATAACGCGGCGATCACTCCCGCCAGTTTTGTCCGGGGGGCCAGACGGCCGATCACGTAGCTTCCTATGATCGCCGTCGCCGTGTAGCCCATCATGATGAATCCCGCCGATTTCAGGGCGTCCTCGCCCTCCAGGCCGAATCCCGCCAGGATATGGGGCAGGGTGCTCGGCAGAAAAGTGAGGTGAATCGTCGCGATGAAACTCAGCGCCCACCCCCACAGGAGGCCCCGATTGAATCGGATCTCCCGATCCCGGTCCGCCTCTTTTTTCCCGATCTCAGCGACGTAAATCTGACACAGCACCAGGCTGACCCCGACCAGGAGAAATGAGAAGAAAAACGGGCTCCGGTATCCCAGATGGGCGGCGAGATAGGCCCCGACGGGCGGCCCCGCCAGCTGTCCGGCGGTCATGGAATTCTGGTACAGACTGAGATTTCGGGCCAGCCGGTCCCGGGGCGATATCTGGGAGATCATGAAAAATCCGATCGTCGAAGCGCCGCCGAGTGCCCCCTGGATCAGGCGCAGCATGAGCAGAATCGGCAGGCTGTCCGTGAATCCCATGAGCAGAAAGATGATTCCGTTGAATAAAAAGGCCCCCTGAAAGAGGATCTTAGGGCGGAATCTCGTGGTCAGACTTCCCCAAAGAGGGGCGGCCGCAGCGCCGATAAAGGAGTTCAATCCCATGATCATGCCGATCCAGAGCATCGTCTCCTGGGGCGCGTAGGGGCTGATCTTGACGATATAGAAAGGCATGAACGACATGACGACATTGAAGCAAAACGCCAGGCCGAACTGGGACAGGGCGATGAAATAGACGCCCTTGATTCCGTCTTGTGCAGGCAAGGTATTCTTCAAGAAGGGATCTCTCTTCGTTATATAGTGCGCCCCGACGGGGCGCCCAGATGCCGGAAATGGTATTCCGGCAGGGATCTTCGGGGCTGTCGTCCCTCCCTATCCCGGTGGAATACGCTCATCAGGCCGCGGATCTGTCGTCTTCCCGCTACGATCCGGTTCGTCCCGGAACGGGGATCTTTGCCTCGCAAGGGACGCCGGTCTGGCAGAGGCCGCAGGGCGAGGTTTTTATTCCATATCGAGACTCGATGTATTTCTCCGTCACGTTGTGGAGGTAGTTGAAGCATTTCTCCTTGTCATGGCCCCCCTCCCGGCTGATGGCGTCCGCCGGGCACCGCTTGATGCATTTGCCGCAGCTGCCGTCGAAATAATGGAGGCAGTAGGCGTGGCGGTTGTCGTAGGGCCGCTCCGACGCAGGGACGGCGATTCGCGCCACGACCGAACCGCAGCGCATTGCCTTCCCCTTGGGCGTGATCAGGCCGTCGCACAGCCCGAACGTGCCCAGGCCGGAAGCGTATGCCGCATGCCTCTCCGACCAGGAGGAGGCCAACCCGTAACGTTCGGATTTTTCCCATTTCCAGAGGGGTGAATTCATCGGTGCCACCGCTTCGTATCCCGCCTCACTGAGAAACCTTGCCACGTGGTCGCGCAATTTCACGTTGAATTCTTCCCCGTATTTGCGTGAAAAGGCCCATCGCTTGGCGGGCAAGGTCTTTTCTTTGCTGTTGTCGAGCCGGGACCGTTCCGTTTGGGGGAGGACCCAGCTGATCACAGTCAATGCGTCCGCCGCAACTTTCACATCGGGAAACGCCTTTGCAAAGGCCTCCGGCGGTGTCCAGAAGAAAGGACCGATGTCCTCTTTGAACCTTTGATACAGAGGGTCGTCACCGCGGGAGAATCCGACGAGCGGTTCCCCCCACGCCGGTTCATGACCGCCATCGAGAGGCAGACAATTTTCCGCGGAAGCCGCATATCTGCGGATACCATCCCGGATCCATACCGCCGCATCGTGCTTCGCCTTCGGCACTGCAACCATGGTTGTCCTCCTGGCCGTGTTTTCGGCGATCATACTCCGGTAGACACTCTTTGTCACTGAAAAAACCGGTTCATCCGGGTGATTCGTCACCCTTTACGAGCCACCACCCTTTTTATTCCCCCTTCTGTTTTTCTTGCCGGTCTTTTTTGCCTTGGCCAGTTGCTCTGCCAATAGCCGCTTCTTCAAGCCGTTTATATATTCATTGTTTTTGTCGGCCTTTTTCCTGCGAGATTTTATCCACTGTCCGATCGCAAACCCAATGGCGCAAGCGATCAATATAAAGAGCCACGCTCCTGATGAACTGGGAAACATATTCTCCTCCGTCTGGTGGGTTGCAGAAGATTTACGATCGCTGACAGATCATGGGTCGGGATCGGACCACTTATCCGCAACAGGCCGCCGACTTCTTGGCAGAAGAGGGGCAGTCGGGTTCGCCGCAGCAGGGCTGATCGGCCCGGCCGAGGATGACGTTGATCATGGCCGCCGCGCAGCCGACGCCCGCCCGCACGGAAATAGCCTCGAAAGGACAATTCCGGCTGCAGGCGCCGCACTCCATGCAGGCGTCGCGATTTTGGATCTCTGCGTGCCGGGTATTCATTCTAAACACCTCGTGCGGGCAAACCTCAAGGCACATTCCGCAGCCGGTGCATTTCTCCTGA